>JBKHFN010000191.1:0-3571 GCA_046540195.1 Salinarchaeum sp. | reverse complement strand
TGAGATCGCGACGACACCGCATCGGCTCGGAGCCTTGGACCGGCCCTGGCGATGTCACAACGTGTCGGTCTCAACCCTTGCTCGCAGATCGACCGCATACACTCCTTTTGGCCCCACGACAAGCGGATTGATATCGAGTTCTTTGATTGCTGGAAAGTCGGTGACCAGCTGTGAGACCCGCTGGAGCGTCTCGACGACCGCATCGAGATCAGCCGGCGCTCGCCCACGCGCGCCACGAAGCATCGGTGCGGCCTGGATTTCGGCGGTCATCGCCCGAGCCTCGCGCTCGCTGAGTGGTGCGACTCGAAATGCAGCGTCCTCAAAGACCTGTACGAAAATCCCACCTAGCCCGAAGGTCACTAGCGGGCCGAACTGTGGATCACGCCGGGCCCCAACCAGCGTCTCGGTCGCGTCCTCAGGGGCGATCATCTCCTCAACCTGCACACCGAGAACTGTTGCGTCGGGATTGTGATTCGTTGCTCGGTCAACAAGCTGCTGGTAGGTCTCAGCAACGGCGTCCGGAGCCACCCCAACCTCGACGCCACCGATGTCGGACTTATGCAGGATATCTGGACTGACGATCTTCATCACCACCGACCCACCGAGCTCACGAGCGATTGCTTCGGCCTCTGCTGCACGCTCGGCAAGTCCTCCGTCCGGGATCGGAATCCCGCAGGCGTCAAGGAGATCCATCGCTTCAACGCTAAGGTGGCGCTCTCCGTTTTCCGTTGCCATCCGGAGAATCCGTTGTGCGCGTTCTTGATCGACATCGAATCGGGTCGGCGACGTGGACTGCCGCGTGCTAATCGTCCGCTGTGTGGCTAGCGCCTCAAGACTGTGTACTGCCCGGCTCGGGTCGAAGTAGTTCGGAATCCCCGCTGCCGTGAGGTGAGTAGCTGCCTGATCTGCCTCGTCTCCGCCCATCAGACACGTTACAACCGGTGTCTCATGGCGTTGTTGTAGCGTACTGATCACCTCTGCGAGCGCCTCGAACTCGAACACCCCCGTTGGTACTGATACGACAATCACCCCGCCAATTTCCTCCGCCCCGAGTACAGCATCCAGGCTCTGGCGGAACCGATCGATATCAGCATCGCCAATGATGTCAAGCGGATTGTCAACATCCGCGGCCGGCGGAACAACCGTCCTGAGACGTTCCTGGAGCGCTTCGCCGAAGGTCGCCACCTGCAAATGAGAGTCACCAAGAGCGTCGGTAGCTAGCACTCCCGGCCCTCCTCCGTTTGTGATCACCGCGATGTCGTCCCGGTTGAGGGGGGGAGCTTCGGCGAGGACTCGACCAATGTCAAAGAGCTCTTGAATGGTTGTCGCCCGGATGACGCCCGCCTGATGGAATCCAGCCCGATAGGCCTCCTCACTCCCGGCGATCGACCCTGTGTGTGAGGCCGCCGCTTCGGCCCCAGCCGGGGTTCGCCCGGATTTGAGGGCAACGATCGGTGTTTCGGTGGTCACCTCGCGGGCGGTCTCGATGAACCGCCGTCCGTCGTCGATATCCTCAAGATACGCGAGAATCACCTCGGTCTCTGGATCGTCACCCCAGGCATCAATCAGGTCGGTTTCATCAAGGACGGCCTCGTTGCCGAGCGAGACGATATCCCGGAACCCGAGGCCGTGCTGTGACGCCCAGCCAAGGATTGCCGCGATGATCGCTCCTGACTCGCTTACGAGCGAGATTGATCCTTCCGTGGGAGCCCCCTCAACAAATGTCGCATTGAGCCCCGTTCGGGTGCTGCTGACTCCAACGCAGTTTGGTCCGATGAGTGTCAGATCATACGCCTCGGCAACAGCGATCAGCTCGCGCTCACGCTGGGCGCCCTCTGGTCCGGCCTCGCCGAACCCAGCCGACACGACGACGACGTTTGAAATGCCCGCGTCGCCGATCTCTTCTGTTACCGCAACAACACTCGCTGCTGGGACCGCAACGACAGCCAAGTCAATCGTCCCGGCGTCCGGGACGGCCCCAATTGAGGAGTACGCCGGTCGCCCGAGGACCGTTTCTCGATCCGGGTGCACTGGGATGACTTCACCATCGAACGACGAGAGATTCTCCATTAGCGCTCGTCCGACCGAGTCTGTCCGGTCTGTCGCGCCGATCACGGCAACGCGCCCAGGGGCGAATAAGGTGGTGAGGTTGAGCATCCTACGCTCCGACACCACACGTGTGGTGTTTCTGTTGGCCGACATCACCCTCGTGACATCCCGGTGCGCGGCTATTTTGTCGGATACTGTCCGCCCGCTCGCTGGTACTCATAGCCGGAAATTACCGTCGGCACACCTATCTCTTTGGGCGTTGCATGGTATTCGAACGCGGATATAAGACGACTCGGCCCGTTGCTGTCGGTATGATCGACGGACGGCAAACAGCGCTTGGGCGATGCAGCGACCGCCCGTAACAGTGCTGCCATGGACTGGCATACCCGCTCCCCCGCAGACGTCTGTGAGGCACTTGAGACAACAACAGCGGGACTTGACACAAATACAGCTCGCGAACGCCGCGAGACCGTCGGGCCGAACGAACTTGCGCGCGATCGTGGACGCCGACCATTGCGGATTCTCCTCACCCAGTTCTCGAATGCTCTCATCTGGATCCTGCTGATCGCCACCGTCCTTTCTGTACTGGTCTGACACGTCGTTGATGCCGTTCTCATCAGTGGAATCCTGCTGGCGAACGGCGTCTTCGGATTCGTTCAGGAGTATCGCGCCGAGCGGAGTCTTGAGGCCCTCCGGGAGATGGCTACTCCGGGTGTGACGGTCAGACGAGACGGAGCCGAACAGGACATCGATGCGACCGATCTCGTGCCTGGCGATATTGTCGTGCTCCGTCAGGGGGACATTGTCCCGGCCGACGCCCGATTCATCAACGAGCAGAATCTGGAGGTTGATGAGGCGGCGCTCACCGGTGAGAGCGTTCCCGTTGAGAAGAGCACTGACCGGCTGAGCGCGGACACCCCGCTGGCCGAACGCACCAACATGGTGTACAAGAGAACAAACGTGAGTCGCGGACACGGTGAGGCGGTTGTCGTGGCGACCGGCATGGAGACCGAGGTCGGCACCATCGCTGCCGCGTTAACAGGGGCCGAGGATCCACCGACCCCGCTTCAGCGCGATCTTGATCGACTCGGCCAACGGATCGGCCTCGGTGTCGGACTTCTCTCGGCGATTACCGTTCCACTGTTGCTTCTTGGAGGACGAGGGCTTCTCCAGTCTGGCCTGACGGCTATCTTGCTGGCTGTCGCCGCGGTGCCAGAGGAACTCCCAGCGGTGGTCACGCTGACATTGGTGCTGGGGGTCCGTCGGATGGCCGGAGAAAACGCCCTCGTACGTACCCTCCCCGCCGTTGAGGCGCTTGGGGCGGTTGATGTCGTCTGTACCGACAAGACTGGCACGTTCACCGAGGGCGAGATGCGTGTCCAGCGCGGCTGGATTGATAACCACACGTTTACTCTCGGGGCTCTGTTGACTCGATGGAAACGCTGCTACGCCATGAGCGCGTGAACTAAGACATGGGGCGCAAGAGACCGACGGATTTCACGTGCCACAGAGCACGTTCTGT
>JBKHFN010000190.1:0-3593 GCA_046540195.1 Salinarchaeum sp. | reverse complement strand
CGCTTCATCCGCGGGGCGAACTTCGAGACGATTGTTCCCGGAATGATGATGACATCGGCCTGTCGTGGTGAGGCTCGCGGGACGCCGGCCCCAAACCGGTCGAGATCGTGCTTGACCGAGTAGGTGTGCATCATCTCGATGCTACAGCAGGCGATCCCGAACTGCAGCATGAACATTGAGGACCCCCTGGCCCAGTTCATCAGCTTGTCGAACTTTGTGAGGATAAACGGAGAAGCGCCAAGCGCCGAGCGCAGTTTCGAGTTGAACCGGTCGTCGAGTCCCGATCCGGTAGCACCATCTTCGACAGTCGGGTCGACCGCCGGCCGATCAGTCTGGTCACCGCTCATGACTCAACCCTCCGTGGTGGACGGCCGCTCCCGATCTGGCTCCGGGCCCAGCGCAACGCGCCGGTCCGCCACGCCCACGCCAGCCCCAACAGGAGAATGGCGATGAAGACGAGGACGGGGAGGAGGGCGGCGGTCACACCGACGGTGTCGACAGCGTCTCCGAAGACGGTTGCCCATGGAAAGATCAACACGGTCTCAACATCGAAGACGAGGAACAACAGCGCCACCAGGTAGTACTGGACGGTAAATCGACCTCCGGGCCGTCCAGTCGGCACTTCCCCACTCTCGTAGGTGGCGCGCTTGTCTCTTGTCGGCGCACTCGGTCGGAGTAACCATGATACCGCCATCATCGAAAGCGGGATCACGATCGCGACGAGTGCAAGTGCGCCGATTGCGATCCAGTCACTCATCCTAAATCGATTCCTGCGTAATACTGCCACCCACATAAACGTTCAGAACACGGTACCCGGGTATTCGGGATATCGGGTATACGTCGAGACGCCCCCGTCAGGGAAGGGCCCAGTATAGCTGAAAGATTAATCGTTATCCATTTAAGTATTATATCTATTTCACCACAAATTAACTCAATAGAGACAGAATCACCATGGTTCACGGGTTAATAGCGGAGAAAGTATTGAAATATTCGAAACACCTTTATCGGATCGAGTGTCATAGTGTGACAAGGAGTTAGTCCCTCCGATCAACCACCCATGCGTATCGGGATCGAAATCGAGTACTGGCTCATCGACGAGGATGGGGCTCTCGCCCCGGTCGATCCGGTGATCGACGCCTGCGGCGGCGTTGACCCGGAAATGACGAACCGCCTGCTTGAGGTCAAGACACCGCCGTGTGACTCGATCATCGAGCTAGTCGAAACGCTTCGCGATCGACTGGAGTCGGTCGTCGAAGCTGCCCGGCGTCGTGGCCTCCGGTTGGTCCCGCTTGGGACGCCGCTTGGCGATCCGACACTTCCGCACCGTGAAACCACGCGGATGGCCGTCCAGCAGGCGGTACTCGGCGATGCGTTCGATCACGCCGGGTACTGTGCGGGAATGCACCTGCACTTCGAGCAAGAGGAACCATTCGATCAGCTACGGGCGCTAACGGCCCTCGACCCGTCGTTTGCCCTCGTCAACACCTCGCCGTACTATCGGGGCGAGCGTATTGCGCGGTGTGCCCGTCCGAAGATCTACCGCCGCCAGTGTTACCGCGAGTTTCCCGGTCACGGCCAGCTTTGGGAGTATCCCAAATCTCTCGCCGAGTGGCGTCAGCGAATTGACAGCCGGTTCGATACCTTTCTTGAGGCGGCCACGGCGCACGGATTCGATGTCGACACCGTCGAAGACACATTCTCCGCCGCCGACGCGATCTGGTCACCCGTCTGTCTTCGGGATGACCTCGGCACCGTCGAATGGCGCACCCCGGATGCCGCCCCACCGTTGGATCTGCTACATCTCGCCGCCGACGTCATGCAGGTAATGACGACGGCGACAGACCGCGGAACGGTCATCGGAACCGGACCACATTCGGGCCCCGAGTTGCGCCTGCCACCGTTTGACAGTCTCCAGCGTCGCATTGACATCGCCATCAATCACGGGGTCGCCGATAATACCGTGACACGACACCTCGCGCGGTTGGGGTTTGACCTCGATAGCTACCAGCCGTTGGCCGGCGGTATCGATCTCCGGCGGCCACTTGACCAGTCGACGGTCCGCCGACTGCGCCAGCGCGCCGCGGATCGGTTCGAACGTGACCTCGGGCAGCTCCAGACCCAATCGCTTACATCAATGCCGACAGCACAGTGAGCGATCCGATACGTGCAGCCCCGATCACGATGCCTCGGCGTCCTCGGGTGGGGTGTACTCGCGACGGAACTCGTCGATGAGCTGTCCCATCTTGGCGTACCAGTCATTAAGCAGCCGTTGGAGATCGTCGGCGACGACATCAGGATCCGTGGGCATGAATACGTGGTAGTAGCCACCGTCCTCGTAGTTGACCTGTTCCTTGCGAACGAACCCCGTCTGGACGAGCCGCTGGAGCGACCGATAGGCGGTTGAGCGTTCCCGGTCGATCCGGTCGGCGACCTGATCAACCGTCAACGGTTCGTCGCTCTCGATGAGCACGCGGAAGCTCCGCCGATCCAGATCCCGGAGTTCGTGAAAGCAGACGAGCAGCCCCTCACACTCCATATCGCGACGGAGCATTTCGCTGATCGATTCCGGCATACGTAGCGGTAGCGGGTCGACCATGATAACGTTTGTGTGAAAAATCCGAACAACCAACTGAGCCCGACAACGGAGCCACCCGGCCGGATACGCATGGAATCTCCGCGGATGGCAATGGTCCGTTATCTCCGGTCGGTGGGCCCTCCTGGCAGTAGAACGGTCCGAAGGCAATCAATCGCGTCACATAAAACATGTCGGGTTCGATGGTCGATGGCATCAATCAAAGATCGGATCGACGGCTGTATTGGAGCAAAGCACCAAAACTATAAACGGATCCAACTGCAACAATGACTTGATGTCATCAGGACAGTCCGATGAGGCAGCATCTGACGAGACAGAGATTGAGGTATCCGGGGCCGACGAACTCCAGGACGTTCTCAACAATCACCCGATCGTCCTCGTAGACTTTTATGCGGACTGGTGTGGTCCGTGCAAGATGATGGATCCCGTCATCGAGGGAATTGCCGCCGACACGCCGCTGGTCGTCGCCAAGGTCGATGTTGACGTGAATCAACAGCTCGCCAGTCAGCACGGCGTCCGCGGGGTGCCGACAATGGAGCTATATCACAATGGCGAGCGCATGGAAACCTTCGTTGGTGTTACTGCCGAGGAGGATCTCCGGGCGCAGGTCAATCAGCTCGCGAACTGACGGCACGCTGTTTTCCAGACGGTATTCGACGCTCCTGAGCGGGTGAATCGTTCCGGCGAAGCCATCCCGATTCACCGACCAATTGCATAAGAAAGTTGTCCGAAAAGCCAAATCTATAAACTCTGTCGTCCCAACTTTAGTGAATGGATGGTCCACAGCCACACCTCACGCCGGAGCAGGTGTGCCCCTTCCTCGCGTTCTTGCTTGACATTGAGGGCACCATCGGCGGAGTCGTCGACACCGATTTGCGCTACCGCTGGCTGCAGAACTGTCAGTTCGATCTCGCAACGACGGATGTCAGTGGACGGGCAAACGATGAGCTATACTCATAGACAGAGATATTGATACACTCCCGGTGGATCAATTGTATCG
>JBKHFN010000189.1:0-3603 GCA_046540195.1 Salinarchaeum sp. | reverse complement strand
ACATCGACATTTCACACACGCTCGGTGGCCGAGTCAAAGACTACGCAGAAGCGAACGACCTGAACCTCTCGGAAGCCTATACAAAGGTGTTAGAAGCCGGACTCAACACGTTGGAGACTCAAGACCAGCAGTAACGCGGCGGGGTCTCACCAGAGCTTACGCGATTCACACCCGCCCTGCTCAGTCCTCGGTTCCGACTAAGCGTCGGAACGCTCGTCCTTCGCGGGAAGGGCGGGATTCTCTCGCTGTGTCAAGATAGCCCGACTGACTTCGTTTTCGCCGTCTATTCGTCTTCGAGCACGGTTGCGCCGGTACCGATTGCTGTCTGATACGCCCGCGCGTCAATACCGCGCTCATCGAAGCTCGCGATCATCGCACTCGCAACGGCGCGTCGCTGTCCCGGCTGACAGGTCGCAATCAGGCTTGGACCGGCCCCGCTAACAGTGACGCCAGTCGCCCCGGCGTTGAGCGCCGCCTGGCGGACGGCGTCGTAGCCGTTGATCAGCTGCGAACGGGCGGGTGTGACAATCGGGTCGGTCATGCCACGGCCGACTAACAGTGGATCATCGCGACACATTCCGGCCACAAGCGTCCCGGCGTTCCCGACTGTCGCGACGACCTCTTCAAGAGTCGCCGACTCAGGGAGGACAGCACGTGCGTCCTTGGTTGAGACAACGATTTCGGGGAGACAGACAACCAACGGGATCGTGGCGTCAATCGCGGTAACTGTGTCGGCTGCCCCGGCTGCGATCGTAAAGCCGCCGAGCAGTGCCGGCGTGACGTTGTCGGTGTGTGCCTCGCCGGAGACAAGCGCCTCGCCCTCGGCCGCAATGGGGATGAGTTCGCGTCGTGAGTGCGGAAGATCATACAGTTCGGCCAAGGCAAGCGCAGCGCCGGCTGCACTAGCCGCCGACGAGCCGAGTCCAGAGGCCGGTCGTACCCCTTTGTCGATCGTAATGTGGGCATCAACCCCGAGTGCGTCTGCGACCGCTCCGACGGTATTTTCTGCTGGGTCTTCTGGGATGTACCGGCTGCCGACGCCGGTGACATCGATGGTTGTCTCCGACGCCCGCTCGACCGAGATCACGTCGGCCGGACGGTCAAGCGCGAGCCCGAACACGTCGAAGCCGCTGCCGAGATTGGCGCTCGTCGCTGGCGCCCAGACCGTCACCATACCTGGGCGTCGAAGAGCGGCCGCAAAAACCCAGCGGTATCGTGGACCCGGCGTACCGGATTGACGATTGTGCAATCTGTGGGCAATATTTTCCGCGGGGATAGAGAGGAACTCATATGATGTGGGATGAAGAATAGAGCGGTATGACACCATACGTTATTATTGGCGATGGGATCGCCGGGCATACGGCTGCAGACACGCTGAGATCGGAGGACCCGGACGCCGACATCACCGTGATCACGGACGAGGGCGAAGCACTGTACAACCGGATTCTCATCAAGGAGCACGCCAAGGGTAAGCTGCCGGAGGCGGTCATCTCGATGGCCGACCCCGACTGGTACGAGGAACAAGACATCAATCTGGAGCTTGATACCCTGATCGTTGATGCCGATCCGGAGGCGCACGAGGTATACACCCATGACGGGCGAACGTTCGCGTACGATAAGCTCCTCGTCGCGAGCGGTGGAACCCCGATGCGTGTACCAGTCGAAAACGCCGACGCAGACGGGATCCATCACTTCTGGACCTTCGAGGATGCCCGCGAGATCAAAGACCACGCCGAGGGTGTCGAACGGGCCATCGTCGTCGGGGCTGGACTCATCGGCGTCGACTTCGCTGGCGTCTGTGCAGCCCAGGGGCTCGACACGAAGTACATCATGCGTGGGAAGTGCTGGTGGCGGTACGCGCTGAGTCAGGAGGGCGCCGAGATTGTCCACGAGGGACTACGGGACCTCGGTGTTGAGCCCGTCTTCGAGAGCGGTGTCGACTACTTTGAAACCGATGAGGACGGCCACGTCACCGCCGTCGTCGACCCGAACGGTGAGCGGTTTGAATCGGAGTTCGTCGGGGTTGGCATCGGCCTGAATTACAACACCGAGTTCCTCCAAGGGACCGGCATCGAGACCGACCACGGCCTCGTCGTCGACGAACACATGCGGACGAGCCTTGAGGACGTCTACGCCGCCGGTGACGTCACGCGGTACTACGACACGATCACGGACACCTACGAGAAAAACGGGTCCTGGGACTCTGCAAAGGAACAGGGGCAGGTCGCGGCGAAGAATATGGTCGCCGACGCTCCGACCGCGGAGTTCCGGATGGTCTCGACGTACTCGGTCAGCCACTTCGACTTTCCGTTTCTCTCGATCGGCCACCCGACGGAGGCCGAAGAGTACGTCGAGGCGTTCTACGGCGAAAATGAGTGGCGACGACTGGGCATCCGCGATGGCCAGGTGATCGGCGCGGTGTTGATCGGTGATCTCGCACCGCAAAACGCCATCAAGGAGATCATCCGCGAGGAGTACCCTGTCGCTGGTGCGAAAGAGGCGCTGCTGGCGGAAGATCTTGATCCAATGGAGCTGGCGCCGGCCAAGGAGACGGCCGACTAAGTGTGCGAGGACCGACAGCGTTAGGCTACCGTGTCGCCCGAATCTAGCAGATGAGCGATCGGGACATGACTCTCGCCTTCGATCTGGAGGCGATCCGGCAACTGGCGAATCCAGGGATGGCAATGGCCGAGGCGCGCGAGTGGAGCGCCCACCGCGGGATCGTCGCCGAGGCACCGACCTACGTCGTCAAGTCGTTCGCCCGTGAACGCGCTATCGACCTCGATTTCTTCTCCGGGCCCGAGGATCGGGCAAGCAGTCTCCAGTCGATCGCCCGGCAGTTTCCAACCGACCGGTATGTTTTCGTCGGCGCTACCGCCGAGGATCGCACGCTGGTTGCCGAGCTTGACTGGGAGTTTCAGGAAGTTAAGGCCGCAGCAGACGCCGCCGGATGGGCGCTTGTGGATGACGACATAACAGACGGGACCGCGTCGACCGATGCTCCAGCTCATGACGATTGGCCCTGAGCGACGCGCAACGACAACGGTTTGCTGGTTGATTCCCTCCTTGGAGTAATGGGAGCAGATGGCAGCTTTGCACTCGAACTCCCCTGTGGGGAGACGCTGTCAACAAGCGAGATCGACATGGGGCTGCGCGAGTTCGAGTGTGCCTGTGGCGACCGTCACGCCGTTGTTCTTGACGTCCACCCACCGAGTCGGTTCGTACCCGAAGAACTCGTTGAGACGCTCCGAACAGTAATCGATAACGACGACGGCTTCGGTGAGTTCGGCACCCCGCACCTGATGGGAATGGTACTTGAGGAGTTTCCGGATCGCGTTGTGACCTACGACGCCGCCGAGAACCGATCAGTCGGCTATGCGATGGCGTGGATTACGACGTTCGATGCCCGACGCCTGCACGAGGTAATCGTCGAAATGATCGTCGATCTGATGGAACACGCCATGAGCCACGCGGAGACAGAGCAGGCAAGCGCCTTTGAGGAGTACTTATCGCAGTTCGATGTCGAGGCGTTCGTCGAGGAGTATCGCCGCGAGCGCGATTTTGAGGGGCCGACAGAATAGCCGCTTTAGGCGGGGATGAGAC
>JBKHFN010000188.1:0-3623 GCA_046540195.1 Salinarchaeum sp. | reverse complement strand
CCGACGGGGATTTGAACCCCGGTCATTGCCTCGAGAGGGCAATATGATTGGCCGGCCTACACTATCGGAGCGCGACAATAGGGTATTGGCTGATGGCCAGTAAAATAGTTGCGTTTTTCCGCCGACTACGTCCCGACGTCCTCCGGTCGTTTCAGCCCGTAGTATCCCGGTTCGTCCTCTTCACGGGGGTCGGCGACAACAAGATCATTGGCGCTGGTCGTAATCCACGGGATCGCCCAGTCAAGCAGGATGTCCTCGGTCTCGCGGTCAAGTTCGGCATCGGGCTCAAGATCCTGTAGGAGGCGAGCAATCTCGTAGACGGTGTACATCTGATCGGGCGCAAGCAGCTCCTCTGGTGTATAAAAGTCACAGGGATAGAGGGCATCGAAGGCGTCCTTTTCGATGGGCATACGCCCACTTGACGATTCGACGGCAATACCCTTGCGGGCGGAGCCGAGCGTTCATGAGGCCACAGTCCTCATCGGCGGTCGTCATGCGATCGATCGCCACCTGGTTTGAGACCGGGCCGCTTGCGAGCGTTGACCGGACAATCGCCACGGTCATGCGCCGCTGGGGGCACCCGATTGTCCGCGTCGGGCTCGGAGTGGTCTTTGTCTGGTTCGGTGCACTCAAGATTATCGGCATCAGTCCCGCGGCCGAGCTGGTCGCGATGACAGTCCCGATCGTGCCGTCGGAGATTTTTGTCCCCGTGCTGGGCGTCTGGGAGACGCTTATCGGGCTGTGTCTGCTGTATCGCCCGCTTGTCCGGCTCGGCCTCTTGTTGCTGGTCTTTCAGTTACCCGGGACGTTCCTCCCGATGCTCGTCGTTCCCGAGGTCGTATTCACGCAGTTCCCCTATGGGTTAACCGTTGAGGGACAGTATATCATCAAGAATCTCGTGCTCGTCGGCGCCGCGCTGGTGGTCGGTGGACAGGTACGCGAGCGGACGGCAACCGAAGGATAGGCAGCTACAGCTCAACGCCGCTTGGAATCAGGCTGTGATTCCGCAGCAGGTTGCCCTCTTCGTCGTAGACCAGGAAGGTCTGCTTGCGGAAGGTGATCGTGCGGTCGCCGGTGTCGACCTCGACAGCGTACTCACCGTCCTCGGCGGCCCGGGACTCCCCAAAGCGGCGCGCCGCCGCGAGGAAGTTAAAGACGTTGTCGGCCCGCTCATTGAGTTCCAGCACGAAATCCCCTGTCAGCCGCCGGGTGAGCCCGACGACCCCCCGGGCGTCGGTGGCGTCAACGGGGTCCTGTAGCCGGTAGGCCACATCGATGTCCTCCGAGCCAAGATACGAGCCGGTGTCGTCTGTGAGGCGCTCCTGGAGGGGGTCGGCCGGCCCTTCAAAGTCAATCGTTACTGTCGGTCGCGCCGGCTCCGCGTTGCTGTTGACCCAGTCGACATTCCGTACCTCCAGGCTGAAGTAATCGCGCCTCATTACTCAGTTTTACTTTGTGGACGGATTACAAAGAACGTAACGCTCCCGGGGGTACCTGGTGCGGGGGTAGCGTACAAGCCACCGGAGAAGCCTACAAGAGTTAAGGCCGCGGCTTAACTAGTTGTGATACTGGTTGGGTGACGATGAACGAGGATATACGAGAGATGCGGGGCCATCCGCGACGGTCCGATGGCGGGACATCAGCGGACCAGCCCGGACCGGTCGGTCACGGGGTCGATAGCGACCGGGTCGTCGCGGATCCACCCGAGGGACGGATTGCGGCCATCCGTCAGCACCTTGGTCGGCTTAGTGCAATCCTTCGACCCAGCACGCTTCACGTCGAATCGTACGATCCGCGCCAGCATCGTCCGATTGTCGGCTTCAACGGCGTACCCGGAACCGAGGAGGTCGAGCGCTACTGGGTGAACCCGCCGTTTGCCTTCGTCGTCATCCTTTATGATCACGACAAGAACGAACACCGGTATCGGGTCGTTGAGCCGGAGTTGACCGAGGAGGAATACGCCCTTCTTGAACGGGTCTTCGCTGACATTCGCGATCCCCTCATCAACCGATCATCGCTTGAGGAGACCGATCCCCAGCAGCTGTTGCGCGACACGCTGCGCGAACAGCTCGGTCAGTACGGCGTCCGCCTCGATACGCCCGCGTTTAGTAAACTCCTGTATTATCTTCATCGGGCGTTCCGTGGCTACGGCAAGATCGATCCGCTGATGCACGATCCACACATCGAGGATGTCTCCTGTGATGGGTACGATCTGCCGATCTTTGTCTATCACGACGGCTACACCGACCTCCAGACGAACATTACCTTCGAGCGGGAGGACCTCGACAACTTCGTCGTTCGGCTGGCCCAGCAATCCGGCCGACACGTCTCCGTCGGCGATCCAATGGTCGAGGCGACGCTGGCCGGCGGCTCGCGGGTGCAGTTGGCCTTCGGCGAGGAGGTTACCCCTCGTGGGTCGGCCTTTACGATCCGAAAATACGCCGACGAGCCGTTCACCCCGGTTGATCTCGTCGACTATGGCACGTTCAGTGTCGAGCAGATGGCCTACCTCTGGCTGGCGATCGAGCACAACAAGTCGCTGATCTTCGCCGGCGGGACCGCCAGCGGGAAGACCACCTCAATGAACGCCGTCTCGATGTTTATTCCGCCGCGCTCGAAGGTCATCTCCATTGAGGACATTCCCGAGTTGACGCTGTATCACGATAACTGGCTCTCGAATGTCACCCGCGAACGGCTCCATGAGAGTACCGACATCGACATGTACGACCTGCTGCGCGCCGCCCTACGTCACCGTCCGGAGTACATCATTGTCGGCGAGGTCCGCGGATCGGAGGCCATTACCCTCTTTCAGGCGATGAACACCGGGCACACCACCTACTCAACGCTCCACGCCGACTCCGTCCAGACGGTTATCAACCGCCTTGAGAACGAACCGATCAACGTGCCCCGGCCGATGGTGGCCTCACTCGACATCCTCTGTGTCCAGACGCTCACCCGATTCGGCGACGAACGCGTTCGGCGCAACCAGACCATCGCCGAGATCCAAGGGATCGACCAGCGGACGGGCGAACTTGATTACTTGCCGGCCTACCGGTGGGACCCCCAGACCGACACCGTCGAGTCGATGGGGAGTGCCGTCCTTGATGAGATTGCCGACGATCGCGGCTGGGACTTCGATGCGTTGCGGACCGAACTCGAGCATCGCGAGCGCGTTCTCGAGTAC
Organism: Salinarchaeum sp.; assembly: GCA_046540195.1. Classification (GTDB taxonomy): domain Archaea; phylum Halobacteriota; class Halobacteria; order Halobacteriales; family Salinarchaeaceae; genus CAZFMU01. Next base: position 439 of record JBKHFN010000188.1, on the reverse strand, counting down.
CTCCTTGAACAGGAGGTCACCGACTACCGCCGGTTCACCGCGATTGTCAACGAGTACTATGCCGACAAGGCAGCCGTTCTTGAACGGATTGGAGCCGATGTCACCGCGGCCGCCGACGGAGCCTGAGCGATGGTAGTCCCAGAGCAGCGGCTGGCGGCCGAGTCGTTGCTCGAAGGGCTCCAGCTCTACGCACCACTCGGGATCGCGCTTGTTCTTGTCGGACTGCTTGTCGGGGTGGCACTCAGTCCGCGGCTCTCGGTTGTTGCGACCCGGTTCGCACTCATAGTGTTCGAGGGGGCCATCGACCGACACCGAAACGAGCGAACCCACCGGCTGCAGGCCGCGCGGTACGCGACGCCATACCGGGTGTATGCGACCCGGACGCTGCTGTTCGCCGTCGGCGTGATCGACCTGACGCTCCAGATCGGCGGCGCCGTGC
>JBKHFN010000187.1:0-3693 GCA_046540195.1 Salinarchaeum sp. | reverse complement strand
GCGAATACATCAGCACTGGTACAGCAGGGCCCTCCGATCGAGGCCTCAATGGCCTCGCGTCCGGGGGCACTTACGTTTCGGATTGGGTGATATGAGCCGAACATCGCCGGCCGAACAAGCGTCGCAATCGACGCATCGACCCCGACAACCGTCGTCTCGGGAGCGTCCTTGACCGTGTTGACCGTCGTGAGAATGAGTTCGGCATCCGCGACGATGTACCGGCCAGGCTCAAGCTGGAGCGTCGCGTCAATGTCCCCAACGGCCGCCCGAACGCGCTTGCCGACGGTCTGCATGTCGAGTGGTTCGGTCTCCTCACGGTAGGGCACCCCGAAGCCCCCGCCGACATCGAGGAACTCAACATCGTCCACCTCGCGAGCCAGGTCGGCGACCTTCGCAATTGCGTTACAGTGTGCCTCAAGATCCTCGTGTAGAACGCCGCTGCCCATGTGGGCGTGGAGCCCAACGATCGTGTCGCCGGCGGCCCGGCGGTCCTCGACGAACGCTGGGACGCGGTTATAGGGAATGCCGAACTTGGCGTCTTTGCCCGTCGCGACCTTCTCGTGGTGTCCTGTGCCGATCCCCGGGTTGATGCGGACGGCGATCCGACCGTCGTAGCCAAGATCCGCGAGCCGCTCGGCTGTGTCGCGGGCCCCCAGCGTGATTGTCAACCCTGGATGATCTGCTGCCAACTCAACGGCATACTCAAGATCTGCCGCGGGTGGGTTGACGGCGGTATACTGGAGTCGATCAGGGTCGGCGCCAGCATCGATTGCCCGCTTGAGTTCACCAGCAGCGGCACACTCGATTGGCACATCCATCGACACGAGCCGTTCGAGCACGGCCCGACCGGTGTGCGCCTTCGCCGCATAAAAGACCGTGGCGTCGGGAAAGGCATCAGCAAACCGCCGGTAGTTCGCCGCCACGCGGTCGGGATCAAGCACATACAGCGGCGTGTTGTGTGTCTCCGCCAGCTCAAGTAGCCGGCCGTGGTCCCAGTCGGCCAGTCGGCGCACTGCCGGCGTGTCGGCGTTCCTCTCTGCCATCGACTCCGGTTCGGCGAGCGGGCGATTGAATCTGTTGATCACGGCGAGTCCCCGAAGATGGGGCCGAATCCGGCGAATTTAATCTCTGCGACGCCCCGATTACGATCATGCGTGTTGGGGTCGTCGGTGCCGGCATGTCCGGACTCACGGTCACGCGGGCACTCGCAGAGCGAGATGTCGATGTACAGACGTTCGAGGCGCGCGACCGACCGGGCGGGATCGTCTGGAGCCAAACGGTTGATGACCACGTCCTCGAACTTGGACCCCAACGACTGCGCGCCACGCCGGGACTTGAGTCATTAATCGACGACTTGGAGCTCCGCGAGCAACTCCGCGTGGGTGATGACGATCAACCGCTGTACATCTACCGTGACGGCGAATTATATACCGCGCCGCTGTCGCTTCCTGAGGCGGTGACGACCGACCTGCTCAGCCTTCGTGGCAAACTCCGGGTGCTTGCCGAGCCCGTTACCGGTGGGATGCGCCCCGGCGACACCGTCGAGGCGTTTTTGACCCGCAAGTTCGGGGCCGAGGCGGCTACCCGGTGCTTTGGTCCGCTCTATAGCGGGCTCTACGGCACTGACCCCCAGGAGATGCTCGTCGAGTATTCTCTTGGTCGGGCGCTTGAGAACGCCGGCATCGACGGGAGCATCCTCCTGTGGGCAGCAAAGAAGCTCCTGCAGGGCCGAAGTCCACCGCCAATTTACACCTTCGACGACGGACTCGGTACCCTCTCCCGTCGACTTTATCAGGCCTACGACGACCAGATCGCGCTCAATGAGCCGGTCGAAACGATCCGCACGCACGCCGAGGGCTTCGAGCTTGTGACGAGTGACCGCCGGCGCTATGTTGATGAGGTCGTACTCACAACCCCTGCCGGCGCTACGGCCGATCTTGTCGCTGATCTTGATGCTGCGCTCGCGACGACACTCCGACGGTTCCGGTACAATCCCATCGCGATGGTCTTTCTTGAGTCAGCCTACGACCGACCCGGGATCGGCACGCTGTTGCCCTCCGATACCGACGCGAATGTCAGTGGTCTAACGTGGAACGCGAGCTTCCTCAACCGCGATGGCGTGTTCACCGCGTACCTTGATCCGACGACCTACCCCGATGTGTGCTCTGCTGACAACGACACGCTTGGGGCGGTGGCAGCGTCGGCCTTCGAGCAGATTACCGGAGCGTCGGCCACTCCGATCGATGTCCATCGCTGGAATCCAGGAATGCCGGCGTACGACCGCTCCTGGCGGGCGATGGAGGATCTCTCGACGCCTGACGGGATTCATCTGTGTGCGAACTACGTGGGGCGCCCTGGCCTTCCCGGTCGACTCCGCCGTGGCCGAGCGCTCGCGGAACGGCTTGCGGGGTGATCCAACCGGTGTCCGTACGTTTTTGTCCTCGTAGTCAAAGTGTGCTCACCCTCTGTGGGTTCTCCCTTCAGCCATGACCACTGGGCTTGTCCTCCTGAACTTCGGCGAACCGTCGACACCAGACCGTGATACCGTCCGCGAGTACCTCACGCGTATCTTCATGGACAACGCCTCCCTTGAGGCGGCTGATTCCGAGGCGGCTGTCCGCGAGCGCTCGCGCGAACTCGCCGAGCGCCGACTCCCCAGCCTCATGGAGGAGTACGAGGCGATCGGTGGCTCACCCCTCCAGGAACAGGCGGGGGCCCAACGCGACGCTCTCACCTCGATTCTAACTGAGCGTGGGTACGACGTGACAGTTGTCCACGCGATGCAGTTCATGGAGCCACTCGTTCCGGATGTTGTTGAGCAACTGGCCGCCGATGGCATCGAGTCGCTTGTTGCTGTGCCGATGTATCCGTTGTCGGGGCCTTCGACGACCGTCTCTGCAATCGATGCGCTGCACGACGCCATCGACGACACCGCCGGGTACGATCCGGAGGTGCGTGCGCTGGCCGGATGGCACCGAACCCCAACGTACACCCGAATCAAGGCCGAAACGATCGCTGAGTACGCAGCCACCGAGGACCTTGATCTCCAAGATCCCGACACTGCGTTGGTGTTCTCCGCACACGGTACGCCGATCTCCTATCTTGAGGAGGGGAGCCGATACGACCAGTACGTCGAGGAGCACGCGGCGATGATCGCCCGCCTCCTCGGCGTTGATTCGTATACGATTGGCTTCCAAAACCACGCCAACCGGGGCATCGAGTGGACCGAGCCGGAGACCGAGGATGTCGTCGTCGACCTGGCCGATGAGGTCGAGCGCGTGGTCGTCGATCCACTGAGTTTTGTCCATGAGCAATCCGAGACGCTTGTCGAACTCGACATTGATCTCCAGGAAGACGCCGCGGAGGCAGGTGTCGACCTCTACCGCGTGCCCGTGCCGCACGACGACGAGCGTCTACCGCGAGTCATCGCCGATCACATTGAGCCGTTTCTCGCCGGCGGCGATCCGTCGTACTACCAACTTCGGCAGTGTCAGTGCCAGCCGGCTGAGAGTACCTACTGTCTAAACGCGCCTCGACGTCAGTGATCCATCGCCGTCGCGGTCTCGAAGAACGCGGCGACATTCTCGACGGGGGTGTTCCGGTCGACGCCGTGTCCGAGGTTCAGGATATGGCCCTCATCGCCGGCCGCCTCGATGATCTTCTCGATCGGGTACTTGGCGGCGGTGGGCATGA
>JBKHFN010000186.1:0-3716 GCA_046540195.1 Salinarchaeum sp. | reverse complement strand
ATAATCTTCGGAATCAGGTTAATCTCATCGCCGGCCACACCACACGACTGCTTGATGCTATCGACGAACCGTCGACCGAACACATCGAGACCGCCGTAACCGTCGAACAGGCGGCTCGGAACCTGGAAACGCTCACACAGGAGGCAGACCAGATTGAGGACGTCATTGCCTCCCAACCCGGCGACGTGGAACTTGAGTGCGTGTCGTTGCTCCAGACCGTTGTCGCCGATATGCGTCGCCAGTACCCGGCCGCAACGATCCGAATGCGACTGCCAAAGGCGCTGTCGGTCCGGGCGGATCGCCGGCTTCGCTTTGCCATTGAGGGACTCATCGATAACGCGATCAGACATAATCCGGCCGAAACACCGATAGTGGAGGTGACGGCGACCAAGGCCGACTCAAGCGGCTGGGCAGATGTCTGTGTCGACGACAACGGCCCGCGGATCCCAGCCACCGAACGTGCGATCATCAACGGCGATATGGAGATGGACAGCACACGACACGGGAGTGGCCTTGGATTGTGGCTGATCAAGTGGACCACCGAACTCTACGGTGGTGATGTATCGATCACGACGAGCGATCTCGGTGGCAACCGGGTCTGTCTCCGGTTATTGTGCGCCTGATGGGTGGCGGGCACCGGTAGGTTCCATGAGTGTTTGATCCACGCGAAGGTTGATACCAACGGCGAGCACCCCGTTTGATATGGATCCAGACTCCGACCGCGGGTGCCCCAAGTGTGGACACTCCGAGACAGATGTGGGGGAGATCGCAACGACCGGCAGTGGTCTCTCGAAGATGTTCGACATCCAGACGAACAGCTTCACCGTCGTCTCGTGTACGAATTGCGGCTACTCCGAGTTGTATCGTAATACGACCTCCGGTACGAGCGACGTCGTTGACATCTTCCTCGGGTGATGGTCGGCGCGAGTCTCTTGATTGGCGTACTGCTCGTCTTCGCCGTTGGTCTCTCGCTTGTGTTGTATGTCGCTGTTCGTGCCGAGCATGATCAGCGGGAGACGATGGACCGCAACGAAGCAGAACGAGAGGCCCGTCGCGATACTCGCAACGGCGAGTGAGCAAGCGGCTGTGCTTCGTGGCTCCTCCAGGGTACGCTTCGGCACGACGACACGCTCATTGTGCACTATCCCTGATACGGGACGAATGGCAGTACAATCCGTACCGGGGGCAACCACCGATGACGGCTGACGAGCGCGATCGGTACATCGCCGTGATCGATCAGGACGAGGTCACCGACGAGGTACGCGATATCGCGGTCAACTACGATCCGGTCAATCGCGCCGGCGGCGAGGGCTTTCACGTCACCGAAGATGGAGAGTTACATATTGACGACGCGAAGGTCATCGCCGAGCACGCACTCATCGAGAAGAAGATCCCGAATGACGCAATCCGGATCGTTCCATTGCCCACGGCGACCGGTCAGCTGGTCCACCAGTACGGTCAAAACGGCTTTCAGCTGTACAACCTGCCCAGTCCGGTAAGTGGACGTGTCGTTGGACTTCTCGGGCGCAACGGCATCGGAAAGAGTACCGCCTTGCGCATTCTGGCAGGCGATCTCGTCCCCAACCTCGGCGAACCGGAGGCAGACCACGACTGGTCGGCGGTGATCGACGCACTCGGAGGCACGACACTTCAGGCCCATCTCGCTGGGCTCCGCGATGGGTCGGTCACAACCGCATACAAACCCCAGCGCGTTGATCGGGGATCCGCCAGCGAGAAGACGGTCGCCGAGATCATCGGCAACACGGCATCGTCAGTCATCGATCGCCTTGCGGTCCGCTCATTGCTAGATCGCCAGCTATCGACGCTCTCCGGTGGACAGCGCCAGCGCGTGCTGATCGCTGCGACACTGACGAGCGAGGCTGACCTCTACCTGTTTGATGAACCCTCGTCGTTTCTGGATGTCCAACAGCGACTGACGGTCGCACGGACGATTCGCGAGCATATCGCCGAGACGGACGCCACCGCAATCGTTGTTGAGCACGACCTGATGACGCTTGATCTGCTGTCGGACACGATTCACGTCCTCTACGGCGAGCCGGGCGGGTTCGGGGTCGTTGCCCAGCAGCTGGCGACCCGGGCTGGAATCAACCAGTTCCTCAATGGCGAACTCAAAGCGGAGAACGTCCGGATCCGGCCAGATGCCATCGAGTTTCCCTCAGCCGGCCAGCGACGCGTCGACCGCGATAGTCCGATTCTCACGTATCCGGAGTTGCGGAAGTCGTTTGACGAATTCACACTGACAGTCGCGTCCGGGCGCATCCACGCCGGAGAGACGATCGGGATCGTCGGCGAAAACGCGCTCGGGAAGACGACGTTTGTGAAACTGCTTGCCGGCGGACTCAGTCCCGATGTCGGAACTGTCCCCGGGGATATCACCGTCTCGTATAAGCCACAGTATCTGAGTGCCGCTGAGACGACCACCGTTCGAGAACGGTTCGCCACCGTGACCGACATCTACGCGACATCCTTCAAGCGACAGATCCGTGATCCCTTTGAGCTGGAGCCGCTGTTTGACCGCTCGCTTGCGGATCTCTCCGGCGGTGAGCTCCAGCAGATCGGGATCGCACTTTGTCTGGCGCGGGAGGCCGATCTGTACCTGCTTGATGAGCCCTCGGCGTTTCTGGATGTCGACCGCCGGGCCACGGTTGTCGACAGTCTTCGGCGGTTCAGTCAGCAGACGGAACGGCCAGTCCTCGTGGTTGATCACGACCTCTTTGTCATCGATCGGGTCGCCGACCGACTGATCGTCTTTGAGGGCACGTCGGGCGCACGCGGACAGGCGGGGCCCCCACAGCCGATGCGCGAGGGCATGAACGCCTTCCTTGAGGCGCTTGGCATTACCTTCCGACGGGACGCACGGAGCGGCCGTCCACGGGTCAACAAGCCCGACAGTCAACTCGATCGCGAGCAAAAAGCCCGCCGCGAGTACTACTATGATTCCTGAACAATCGAGTGGGTCGTGATTAGGGCGTACTGACAGTGTAGGTCGCCCGATAGAGTGTCCCATCGTAGACGACCATTGTCTCACTACTCGACAAGTCGACAAGATCGACCGATTCGGGGTCGCTATCAGGGGCGAACAGACGCACGACGAGGGCCCGGTACGCCGATGACGCGTCGGCAATCGGTTGATCGTGGCCGTACTCTTGGTCGATTGCCGCCTGGAGAATATCGTGCTGGCGGTCGGTGAGTGTTGACGCTTCGAGTCTTACGGCGTCCGCCCGAGAGCGTGCGAGGACGTTGGTTACGTACGTTTCCTGTGAGGTAGCGACTGTCGAGCCTTTGAGCCTGTAGCTGTGTAAGCGCGTCTCGGTCGTCTCACCGGTAACCAAGAGCTGGATCTGCCTGTCTTGGTAGCGGACGGTATCATACTCGGGGGTCGGAACGAGCAGTGAATCCGTCGGTTCGCTCGGTGTCGCGGGATAGACCAGTTCCTCATCGCCGGAGACGCGCCCCTCGGTCTGGGAGAGTCTTCGCCAGAGTTCGTTGATGAGACCGGTTCGGAGGGCGCTTCGATCAGCCGCCGGGAGGGCATCGAAAGCGATCGTCTCATCGTCGTCAACCGAGGTCGTCGCCGGAACCGTCGCCTCGAATTCGATCGGGTAGGCCATCGCCGGCGTATGCCCTGTCGTTTCGTGAGTGAGTGTAGCTTCAACTCTAAATCTATAGATCCTCTTTGAGTTCCATTGGATAGA
>JBKHFN010000185.1:0-3733 GCA_046540195.1 Salinarchaeum sp. | reverse complement strand
AACGTCTTTCAGCGGCTTTTTGGGATCGCTGAGGTGCGTCTTGAGACGGCCGGTGGCGACGCTGCAGAGGCACGATTACGGTACGTTGGGATTGATCACGCATACGAACTGCAGGACGCACTGAGCGACCGTACAGGTGATGATCCCGCTCCTCAGCCGACGGCCCCTGATACAGCGGCTGAGCAACAACGACAGCGTCCAATTTTCGAGGTCACGCCGCGTGAACTTGCCGTACTGGGGGTCGTTTCGCTCGATTACCGAGTCCTCGTGTTTATCATCATCGGCACCTCGGCGTTTCTCCCGCAGCTCGGCGGCCGAATCCTCGACAGTGGTGTATTTGCGGTCCCGGTGACGGTCCTTGGCTTGTACCTACTTACTGCAATACTCAGCGCCCTGTACGCCGTCACGAACTACTATGACTTCACGCTCTTCCAGGGCGACCGTGAGCTGCGGTATGAGCGTGGACTATTACAACGCTATAGTGGCACGATTCCGCTTGAGAAGATCCAGGTCGTGCGGGTTTCCGAAAACGTCCTCGCCCGGGTGGTGGGTTATGCATCGGTTCTCGTTGAGACAGCCGGTTACTCGCCCGGCGAGTCCGGCGGCACCCAGTCGGCGGTCCCGATCGCCCAGCGGTCCCGCGCCGACACGTTGGTTGAGGATATCGGGTTCGAGACGATTGATTCGTTCACCCGTCCCCCCCGACGGGCTCGCCGGCGGTATGCACTCCGATACCTCGGAGCGACGCTTGTACTCAACGGGGTTGGATACGGACTGACCCTGCTGCCGACGATGTCTTATCCGTGGTTTCTCCTGCTTGGTGGCGTGGTCGTTGCCCCGGTCGCCGCCCACCTCAAGTGGCGCCACCGTGGCTACGCGGTAACCGACAATCACGTCGTCACCCGCAACGGGTTCTGGCGACGGACGACGACAATCGTCCCTCACCACCGCATTCAGGTCGTCTTCGACAGCCAGACCATCTTTCAGCGACGGTGGGGTATCGCGACGCTGACGATCGACACGGCCGGGTCGCGCAGCCTCGTGGCCGACGACAGCAAGGCGGTCGACATCGATGCTGAGACAGCCGGACGGCTCCGCGAGGCGCTGTTCGACCACTGCCTCACGGCGATTGCTAATCGTCAGACCGACCGGTTAACGATCATGGAGGGCAGACCGGCCGAGAGGTGACTTAGTCGGCGCTGACCTGCGCGTCCTGCAGGTGTGAGCCTTCCCACTCGCGGCGGGCTTCGAGTTCGCGCTCGCCACGCTGGGTCAGTGAATAGGAGTTTGTCCGACGGTCGATCTGGCCCTTCTCGACGAGGCCCTTCTCAACGAGGGCGTCGAGGTTCGGATAGAGCCGACCGTGGTTGATCTCAGCACCGTAGTACTCCTCGATTGCGTCTTTGATTGCTAATCCGTGTGGCTTCTCGCGACCTGCAATGACGTACAGCAGATCACGCTGGAATCCGGTCAAATCGTGCATCCATCGTATGATTGCGAACCCAGACTTATTAAACTTAAAATAATCAAATAATATAACCCAATGATACGTCGGCTGCTGCAGTCCGGTGCGCGCGTCGGTCGACTCAGCGGGAGACACTACAGATCTAACGCGTGTGTCACTGCGTCGTGCCCCATCGTGTACCGTCGCCCGTTACTATCGAAATCGAAATATTCCTCGCCATTCAGTGTGGCAGATACAATTTATTATTATCTATCATTCGGGACTCTCGGAATGTCGGACTCAGTGCTCAACCGTTGCATCACTACGGAACGAAAGGCTACTCGGCGTCGCGGTTGTGTCGTTGTTCGACCTTGTTCAACTCGATGAGCAGTCGGAAAATCGCCTTGACGAGATTACGATCAATATCGAAGGTGGCGGCATTTTCGCCGGCCCGATCCATCACCTGTTGTTCCTGCTCCTCGTCGGTCGTCGGAAGTCCCTGCTCGGCTTTGACCTCGGCGATGGTCTGGGCGACGTAGGTCCGTCGTGCGATGAGTTCGACCAGCTCGTGGTCAATCGTCTCGATCTCCTCACGAAGCTCTGCGAGGGTCATTTCGTCTGTGCTCCCGTAATCCGCGTTGTCGTCAACCATGTGGTGCCCTCCCGTCGCTCCCACATTTTCTTTACCGCTTCGAGTATGTCACGATCCCCAACGGCATGTACACTTGGGCCGGTGCCCGACAGCGACACACCCGCTACTTCAGGGAGTGCCTCGAACATTGGCTCTGTCGGAAATCCGAGGGCAGCACTAAACGCCAGTCCGTTGACCGTCATCGCCTGTCCGTAGTTGCCCTGCTGTGCGACCGAAAGTACCGTATCGGTGACCGGTGCGAGTCGTCGACACCGTTTGACATCTGCATCGGCGCTGTAGGCCCGTTCTGGTGGGGTCCAGATCAACACGTCCCAGTCGACGGTCGCCCGTTCAAGCAGCGTGTCCTCTCGGTTGTCGGTAATCGTGAGTCCGCCGAGCATGCTCGCCGACGCGTCGTCGAAGGCACCGGTCACCGTGACCCCAACCTCGCGGGCAGCCTGAACGCCGATCCGACAGGCCTCAAGTGGATCTACGGCTTCGGCCTGACCTAGTGCGTCGAGTGTTGCGAGTACAGTGGCGTTGGCGGCCGCGCTTGAGCTCTTGAGTCCGGCGGCCATCGGCACCTCGCTGGCCGTACGCACCGTTCCACCCTCGCCATCGCCATACCGATCGGTCGTAAGTGAGACACACCGCTCAATCAGGCGCGTGTCCGCCTCCGGAGCGTCGGTAACCACTCCGGTAACCTCGGTGGTGGCGGCGTCCAACTCGACCGTCGCGGTGGTCTCTTCGTCGATCGCGAAGGCCGCCCCCCGGCCGTTCGCGAGCGCATTGAGGACCGTGCCCGCTCCCGGTGCGCTGGCTCGTCCGTTCATAGCCTGTCGAGACGCCGGCCACAACTTATCGGTACCGGTTCGACGGAAGCCGAACGTGCCGTTTTTGACGCCCTCGGCCTTTGTCGTGGTATGCCCCAGCGTGAATCAGTCGCTCCGGCGTCACTCTCGGTTGATGTCACCGACGACGAGGTGGCCGTCGGCTACCTTGATGGCCATATCGTCCGATACACGGCACCAACCCCGCCAACCGAAGCCCCCGTGCGAACCCAGCCGCGCCGTCTGATCTCTGTGCTTGTCGTTGCCCCCGACGAGACCGAGGCGACGCTCACATACGTGAATGAGCTCAATACTGACGCCGAAATGCTCAAAGACACCGGTGTCGGCCGTGTCTTCGTTGACCCAGGCGAGCGTATGTCGATTGTCCCGGGTGTTGAAGCTGAGGGAGACGGCCACGCCGTGGTAATTCACGCCGACTTTTCGACCGTTGATGGTCGGGTGTTCGTCTTTGAGGAGGACCAGTTTGCCGAGGCCGGATACGAACTCGTCACCTCGACAGCCAGATAGCCGTCACTGAATATAGGCTGGATCTTCCGCGTCACAACTCTCCTCGTGCTCACGGGCGTCCTCTAGCGAGTCAAAGAGCATGCCACACTCCTCACACTCATACCACGTCATCCCATCGCGTTGGGTCTCCGTGACCATGTCTGGGAGTCACACACGACGGCCTAAAGATGTTTTGTGCCCTGTGGAGTTAATCACTCGCCGAGAGGCCGACCGCTGGTGTGGCCGGGTCATACACCTGAGTGTACTAGCCCGTTGCACGGTTTCGAAATTAGCTCATAACCGTCAGATGTCACTCACTAG
>JBKHFN010000184.1:0-3747 GCA_046540195.1 Salinarchaeum sp. | reverse complement strand
CGGTCACATGGACATCCCGGAGGTCCGTGCCGGTGCGACACTGATCTGTCCGGTGGCGATCGACGGCGGTGGCATCTACATTGGGGATCTGCATGCTAACCAAGGCGACGGCGAACTTTCGTTACACACGACGGATGTAAGCGGCGTCGTGACGATGGATGTTGAGGTGATTGAGGGGCTTGAGCTGGATGGGCCGGTCTTACTGCCAAACGAGGCCGACCTCCCGTTTATTAGTGCGCCCTACACCGAAGACGAGCGGGCGGCCGGTCGCGACCTTGGCGCGGACCACGGCGTTGACGTCGAGACCGACATGGGACCGATCCAAGTCGTCGGATCTGGGGCCACGGTCAACGATGCGACACAGAACGCCTTCGATCGCGCCGGGCAGCTGCTTGGTATGAGCGAAGGCGAGATCCGAGCCCGGTGTACGTTTACCGGCGGTGTCCAGATCGGGCGGCTTCCGGGTGTCGTCCAACTCGACATGCTTGCGCCACTAGACGTGCTTGCGGAGCGCGGGCTCGATGAACTGGTGCGTGTCCAGTACAATCTGCCGTAACCGCGCGGCCGTGACGACCGGTGTCTTCGCGGTTGTCGGCTTCTGGCTGATGCGCCAACAGGTCAGCCAGTCCGTCACCCGTGGCATCCGACGGTTCTGCTTTTGCTCGGTGCGATTGTTGCGTTCTCTGGTGGCGGAGCCAGGTCGGGCTCGCTACCGGGCCGTTGGGAATATCTTTGCGACCCACCTCCAGTTGCCGACGATCGTCCCCCTCGGTATTGGCGGGCGGGGGATCCTGTTCGGCGCCTGGATAGGGGCCCCGCGACTCCTGCAGGCGACCTCACGAGAGTACGCCAAACTTGGCGCGCGGCGATCGATCGCTGCGCTTGTGCCCGGGTTTATTATCGCCCAGACGGCTATTTCGCTTGGTATTCCCATCTCGTCGAACAACATCGTGACCTCCGCGGTGATCGGCGGTAGGCTCACTGCCGGGTCTGCCGGCGTCTCAAGGCGCAAAATCGCCGTCACGGTCTCTTCTGGGTCGTGACACTCGTCTCTTCGGTCGTGATTGGCTTTGGTGTCTATCGCCTGCTCACGACGCTGCTCGGGGTTACGTGACGGTCGCAATGCGACATGGTACCTGGCTCGGGCGACGGTGAGTGATCCGCGCTGGGAGCGACACGAGAACGGCTCCTCTTACCCGGGATACGCATTGAGTGCCAAACGACTGCGGCGGTGCTCACCGAGGTGAGAGGGTCTTTGTGGCTGCACCAGGTACTCCAGGTGTGTTGGGATCGCACCCCGGATTCGGTGCCGGCGTGACTATCGCGGGACTGGTTGGTCCGTACGCGGCGGTTGTGGCGGCGCTCAACTGGTTTGTGCTACCTGGAGTACGGATCCCGTCGTGGTCGGTCGTCTACGCGGCTGGAGGTGGACTCGTCGGCGCCGGCGTGGTGTGTGTGCTGGTGGCCTACTGGCAACTGCTCCGTGCCCAGAGCCGGGGTGAGCTCTGTCGTCGGGGGCTCTTCGGGCTTGTTCGTCACCCGATGTACGCCGGATGGATCTGGCTTATTGTCCCCGGCACCGCACTCCTGTTGCGGCTGCCGCTGGTGTTGTCGGTGAGTCCGGTGATGGCGGTCGTCACGCTCTGGTCGCTCCCGGCAGAGGAAGAAGAACTTCACACCGCGTTCGGACCGGAATACGAGAGCTACCGCGACGCGGTGAACGCTCTCGTGCCGACGCTTCGGGTGAGGCAGTCAGGTTAGATCCCAGGGACCCCGACCGCCTCAAAGGATCCGACGCCGAGCGCGGCTAGCACCCAGAGCACGATCAGAGCCGCCGCCCACGCGAATAAGGCGATACCGGCTGCAGTTATCCATCCACCCGGATACCGCCAGTTGAGGACGCCGAGATATGCGAGCAAGACCAACAATGGACCGAACAGTGGAATCCACCCGACGAAGAATCCGACGACCGCCCAGACGACCGCACCAATAAACGCCGTCATGAGCGCATAGCGGTAGTCATCGACGTTGGTCATCACGCGTCCGCCGACATAGATTCCCAGGCCGCCGATGACGAGGCTCACCACGAACACGATGAGCGAGTCAATAAGTCCCATATCGACACATATTGTTACGTCCGGTAATAAGCCGGTCGGTCGTACAACTGTCCTCCAGCGTTTGCACCGTCAGTCCTATCGACGCGGACTCCGTGCTGTCACGGATCCGGTGACGGATAGTTTCCATGGCCAGTGTCAGTGGTTCCGTCAGCAGTAATCCAGCCGTCCTGTGGGCCGGTGGCCGTGTAGTGAACGCGGTCGGTATATTCATTGCCCGTCCACCCGCCGGTGAACCACTCGTTGTAGCCGGCAAACGTCACGACTCCCTCGACACTAGCGTCCGCTGGCGCGTCGTAGGCGAGATACACGGGCGCGTCGTACGCATAACAGACTGGAGTACCTCGACTCGGGAGTTCACACGCGGTCGCGTTCCGTGTTACCGCTCTCCCGGCGTAGAGCGTCGGCTCAGTCCCGATCGGCGCGCTGGTGTTAAGCGGATACTCGGCAGCTACCGTCACATCTGTGCTCACAGTCCGGAACGGGACCCGCTGATGATTCGGATTCGATGGGTCGTATTCAGACTTGGATATCTCCTCACGTCGTCCCTGTGCTCCTTCTTCGACGATCCGATAGTACCGCGTTTCCACGCGAAGTTCGTCAGCCGTCAGTTCCAACATCGGACCGTAGTCTGTCTGGACGACACGCGCATCAAACGCGTCGTCAACCATCCCGTCAGGAGCAATGACGCTGCTGTTGACCGCTGTCTCGCCGTCAGCCTGCGGCAGCGGCACGCGAATCGTCGCGTTCTGAAGCGTCGTGTTTGCGTCAATCCCCACCGTGTACCCGTACGTACTCGTATAGCTATCGGGGTTCGGCCCGAGAAATGAACAGCCAGCCGTCAGTGTCACCCCCACAACCAGCAGAACGAAAAGGAGCTCCCGATACATGATTTCCAATTGATCATTCAGGCGGGCGAACAAAACGGTTCGCATCATCCACCTGTGCGGTTGATGGCTAGTCCAGCACAGAGAGAATGGACGGCCGTTCCAGTGCGACGACCTTAATCGGCCGAGGCCCCTGTAATGGATAATGACGGCCGCGATACGCGTCCAAGATCTTAGGAAGTCATATGGTGATGTGCAGGCACTCGATGGCCTCTCGTTGACTGTTGAATCCGGCGAATTCTTTGGACTGCTTGGTCCCAACGGCGCCGGCAAAACCTCTTTCATTAACATCCTCGTCGGGCTGGTTCGGGCCACCGGTGGGCGGGCGGAGGTCTTCGGTCACGATGTCGTCGAGGACTATCGGACCGTTCGCGACCGGATCGGGCTGGCTCCACAGGAGTACAACGTCGATCGGTTCTTCCCGATCCAAGAGGTCCTTGAGCACAAGGCGGGGTATCACGGCTTCGACCGGCCGACCGCCGAACGGCGGGCCGAGGCTGCCCTTGAGATGGTCGGTATCGCGGAGAAGGCCGACACCCGGTTTCACCGCCTGTCCGGTGGGATGAAACGCCGGTTTCTGCTCGCTCGGGCGCTGGTCTCGGGACCGGAACTGCTGATCCTTGACGAGCCGACCGCGGGGGTTGATGTCCAACTCCGACACGATCTCTGGGAGATCATCGAGGAGATGAACGCCGCCGGGAACGACAGTCGAGGAACTCCAGCCACTGCTGGCGGAGTCGGGGCTC
>JBKHFN010000183.1:0-3769 GCA_046540195.1 Salinarchaeum sp. | reverse complement strand
ATCGAGTGGGGATTGATCCGGGGTCAAGAGAACGACCAGCCTCGCACGATTGCCTTCCATTTGACGTTGCTGAGTACTGTCGTACCAGCATAGGGCCTCGAGTGCTCAGACCAGGCTGTCACACACTCCGTTGTGGTCCGGCGTGGGCGGTCGTCTCGATATTGTAGATGTGTCGCTCATAGAGTTCGCGAACGCGATCCCCCCAGTTGTGCGTGTAGGTGTCGATGATGTCCTCGGCGACGTCACCCCGGAGGTATTTGACGATCCCTCGGTCGCCCGTCCGATCCCGCAGATGGGTGGTGAAAAAGTGCCGGAAGTAATGCGGCGTCACGTTCTCACCAGCGCCAGCCCCTTGCTCGTACCAGCCCCGTGGCTCAGCGTACGATCGGACGCCCCGTCTGACCGCCTCAGGGCGGATCCGTCGGCCCCACTGCCCTTTCGTCGAGACGAATACCGGATCAGCCGTGTCATTGGGATCCGGCCGGAGTGCGAGCCACCGTAGAAGCGTCCGCCGGAGCTCGTCGTCTACGGGAATGATGGTCCCGCGTTGGCGTTTGTTTGCCGCTACACGATCGCCCTCGAAGGCCCCGTTCGGCGGCACGTAGATTGCCGGAGCACGCCCATCGAGGACTCCGCGCGTGTCCGGACCATCCAGGCGGTGTCCGAGGGCGAGGTCGCGGCGATCGAGATTACAGAGTTCGCCCACCCGCATGCCGGTCTTCAGCAGCGTCATCACAAGCGCGCGATCAAGCGGGTGCGTGATGTCCGCGACGAACTCGCGCATGGCGGCGACGGTGATATCCCGACGGGTGGGATCCTTGTCGATGGTCTCATCAATCTCGTCAGTCACCACCGCCATGGGGTTGGCATCGAAGGTGCCGATTTGGACCATGTACGCGTAAAACCGGTGGACGTAGGCGGTGTAGGTCGCGACAGTGCTCTCGCTATGATCCCCGCGAAGCGTGTGCACCCACGCCATACAGTCCCGTCGTTCAGCGGCCGCAGGAGTAGTTGCTCCCGGTCCGCAGTCGGGATCTGCAAGAAACGTCGCGAAGTCCTCAAGCACGCGCTCGTAAGCGGCGAGGGTACGTTCACTCTTGCCGTAGTACGCCTGATCGGTCAGGAAAGACTTAATCGCCTCAGTCATCGGTCCGGACGAATCCCCCTTCGCGGCCGCTGTAGCGCACGGCTCCGGTATCCTGAAGCTCTTGGAGCGTTTCGTCAAGGCGCGCCTCAATGTCCTCGGTAACAGCTGCGACAAGCTCATCGAACGCGAGTGCCCCCTCCTCAGCGAGAGCGTCGAGGATGACGGTTTCGAGACCGTCACCCCCAGGGTTTGACTCCGTAGAGTCCCGTTCCTCGACGCCCTCGAAGCCCCGGCGACCAGCCTGGGTCATCGTGGCGACGAACTCGCTGAGGCTCATATCGCGGTCGTCTGCAGCGGCCTTCCAGGCCTCCTTTTGCTCCGGTGAAACGTAGGTCTTCACGACACGCCGATCGGCCATATTCGAGCGACGTACGTGCGAGCACTTAACGATGTCCCATATACGAGGATAATGTTTCTTATCCCCGAATACAGCACTATATTCTCCGTAGTTTACTTATAAACAGACGGTAAATATAGTACCAGGATACGCATCTGGTACCACAATAGATGCATCAGAACGGCCACCCGATCGCCTCTACCAGGGTGAGACCACCGGCGACCGACGCAACGAGATAGCCGGCAATCGCTCCGCCGTTGAGCAGCGGCAACCCGGCGTGAGGACGGCCCTTGAGGACTAGCCACATGAGCGCGAAGAGCCCCGCCGTTGTGCCGGTGATTGCACCGAGAGCCGGCACGTTCACCGCCAGTCCCGGAACGGATAGCGCGCCGACGTCAGGATGGAAGGTCGCCGCACTTGCCACCAGTACGCTCGGCATGACAGCGTCACCGAGCCCGATGTACAGCGCGTTACGCTCGGGGCGGTCCGTGGTCTCCGCGGTCTCTGTTGAAGCCGGACCCTCGTCGTGGATGAACGAGTACCCCACCTGCGTCGGTACGACGAGCACGACGGGCACGTTCAGATCCATGATGCCCTCCGCGAGCGTGAGCATATGTTTGGTGCCATAGACGCTGATGGCATCGTAGACCGCCAGGATCAGCAAAAACAGGATCGCCGGGAACGGTCCAAAGCTCACGCCGAAGAGAGCGGCGGCGCCGGCACCCATCACGATACCCGTGGCGTCGACAACGTACCATTCCGGGTAGGCAAAAAGCCCGACCATGGCAAGGAAACTTGCCAGTAACGGACCGATAGCTCCAATGCCCCACGCGAGCGCATCGAGTCCGGCACTCCCGGTCTGAACGACTGTCAATGGAGCCAACAGCGGTCCGGTTACCATCCACACCAAGCTCCCACTGACGAGGATCAACACGGCCCTGATGGCCCGATCGCCACCAAAGCGCATCGCCGCGAGCATGATCCCGGTGGCGACAAGCACGACACCGAAGAACAACACGCTGTTCTGGGGGTTCGTGGGGTCTTCGACCGCCTGGACGTTAGCGTCGAGAAACGGTTGTACGAGTGCCAACGCGCCCAGCTGAATCGCCAGAAAAATCCCGACGACGCCAAAGACGGCCCCGAGTTCCCCGCGTGAGACGGCCATGCCGACTATCCCGTGTGCCAGCCCTTTGGCGTTGTGATCACGGGAGCGGTCATCGCCATGGCTATCGCGTGATCCTTACGTGTCGACGTAAAGTTTCTCGCCAAGTAGTGCGGCCAGCGAGACGTCCGCAGCCGGTGAGACCGCCACGTAGGGCTGATCGACAGGACCGAAGACATCGACGACGGTGCCGAGCGTCTGCAGGTGCTGATCGAGGACTGTTGTGCCGATCTGCGGTGGATCTGCCTGCCGGCAGACGGCCAATCCCTGTGCGATACGTGAGACGGTTCCTAGACGCTTCATTCGCGGAGCGCGTCCAGATACACGCCAACAGCCTGGATGAGGTCACCCTTGCCGGCGTCGTCGGCGTCCTTGACGAGCACACGCCCCCGCCGACGGTGGGGCTCTCGGGAGTAGGACTGCTCGCGCTCGATCACCGCGTTATAGCCCACCTGACTGACGGCTGTGGCGATGTCGTCAACTGTCGGGTTCTCAACGGCGAAGTCGAGTCCTACCCGTCGCCCCTCGCCACGGGTCAAGGCCGCGTCGAAATACGCCGGCCAGAGGATATTTTCGACCATATCACTAGAACGGTGATCAATTCAAAAAACGGCTGCGGGTCGGAGTCGGTATATCTACGACATATAAATCATATATCGCTATACAGAATGTCTCTTCATGGAAGTCACGTTTTCGGGATCTACAATTCTACTAACCACCGGATAGTTTATGAAAACTCACCTATATCCACCTATATCCACTCAAACCTGTGTTAGAACTCGAAGTTCGGGATGAGGTCGTTCTCAACGAGATATGGTAGCACATGTTCCTCTCGCCAGTCATATAGACGATCCATTAACTCTTCTTCAACGTCGTGAACGGTTTCCTGAGTATACTCTCTGCTCTCCAAGAGATGCCACGTCTCGGCCGACGGATCAAATACGAGGGCAAAGATCTTCTCATCTTTGTACAGCAGAAATTCTGTTATGATATCGTTAAAGCGACTCTCAAGCGGCAGCGTTCCGGTTACTGCATCCGATTCGCCTAATGATTTCACCGCCTCAGCCGAGTAGTGACCCACAGAACTTCTGGGTGAACTGGAACAGAGACTCGGAAGAACGAG
>JBKHFN010000182.1:0-3773 GCA_046540195.1 Salinarchaeum sp. | reverse complement strand
GCGGGGCACAATGGCGTTTCGGTAAAGCCCCGCCCTCAAGGAGTGACCGACCGCCTTTAGTGACCCACAGAACTTCTGGGTGAACTGGAACAGAGACTCGGAAGAACGAGGCGCATGAACCGGATACCTTCTATATGACGTACCCAATACTTCTGTGAACTACTAAAGGCGGTCGGGAGCGAGTAGGGCGGGGTAGTTTACGGAGAGGTCCTCGCGGTCAACGGGGGCATGCAGTTCCGGTGACTCGGCAGTCGGGTGCGTCTGACGTCGAACGAAACCCATAGCCGCCTCGCCCGCAGAGGACTGGTTATGCGGCTAGCACGCGCACAGACGGTCGACGGCATTGTGACCGGCGAGTACGACGACGGGACCATCCACGCCGACGAGACGACCTACTCGGTCGGCCCAGACGGAGCAACATTGCTGCCGCCGGCTGATCCTTCCGCGCTGTACTGTATCGGCCGAAACTATGCGGCGACGCTTGACCAGATGGACTACGACGTGCCCGATGAGCCGGATTTTTTCATCAAACCGCCGACGGCTCTCCTGGCGCCTGGTGATCCGCTTCCCTATCCGGGGTTCACCGATGAGCTGACCTACGCCGGCGAACTGGCGGCGGTGATCGGCACGCGAGCCCACGACATCACGCCGGAAGCGGTTCCGGAGGTGGTCCGCGGGTACACCATCCTGAACGACGTTGACGCACTGGATCAGCCCGGCCGGACGGCCCGGAAGGCCTTCGATGGGGCGGCGCCGCTTGGCCCGTGGATCGAGACGGAGATTGACCCGTATGGCCTCTCGATGCACACCGAGATTAGCGGTGAACGTCGTCAGGAGGCGACAACCGACCAGATGCTCTTTGATCCATACGAGACGGTGGCGTTTCTCTCCGAACGATTTACGTTCCGTCCTGGTGATGTGATTGCTTTCGGTAGCCCAGAGAATCCCGGATTCATCGAACCAGGCGATACCGTCTCAATCACGTACGAGGGTATCGGCACGCTTGAACACGATATCGTCGCGCCGGAGTGAGTGCCGGTCTTTTTGTTGGGTCGAATCGAGCCCTCGACCATGGACTCTTTCGCTATCTCGACCGAACAGCGTCTCACCGTTGAAGACATCACCGATGAGGTCAAGGCGGCCGTTCCTGCCGACGCGACAGGGACGGTCACCGTCTTTGTTGAACACACTACCGCCGGCGTCATGGTCAACGAGGGTGAGTCGCGACTCCTCGCGGATTTCGCCGACGCACTTGAGAAGGTTGTCTCCGATACCGACTGGCGTCATGACGCGATCGATGACAACGCTGACGCACACATCCGGGCGATGCTGATCGGACCAAGTACAACCATTCCGGTCATTGAGGGCACTCTTCAGCTGGGGACCTGGCAGTCGGTGTTGTTCGTCGAGTGTGATGGTCCCCGACAGCGTCAGGTCAGTGTCGTTGCCGACTGAGAGGATGTACATGATCGATGCGGCACGTTTTTGCGACTGCCGATAGATCCCCCATCTGTGTCAGAGATTGCCCGACATCTCGATGCTGCAGCGCAGTTGCTGGCGACCGCTCACGAGGCCGTCGGTGCGCATCCCGCCCAGCGAGTTGCCGCAGTTGATTTGGCTGACCGAGCGGCCGCCCATCTCAAGCAGGCATACTCGCTGATCAACACCGAGACAACGCCCCGGACGGTGCCCTGCCAGGAGGCCGGAGCACTCCCACGGGAGACCCAGGCGCTCTTTGAGTTCCGCCAGAGCTTCGATACGCTTGTTCCGGACGCCTACACGCGTGGCATCTCGACTGACGATGAGGACGTCGCCCCTGCTACGGAGGTTGAGTCGGTGCTTGATCGGCTTGATTCGTTCCTTGAGGTCGGCCAGGCCGTCTACAACGACGGCGAGTGCATCCGTAACACCCGCAAAGTCAGCCAGATCAAATCCGAGGCCGGGCTCGCCGAACCATAGTCGATATCGGTGTATAAGTTAGGCTAGATATTTTTGTCAGCAGAGCCGATCGGTATCGATGCGATGTACACGAAGCTTGATCGCAGCCACGACGGCGTCATCGGCTACGAGCTCAGCGGCACGATCACCGAGGCGGAGTTCAAGGAGATGATCGCGGAGTTCGAGACGGCGATCAACGAGACCGGCGCACTCCGGCTGTTGATCCACACACCGCGGATTCCCTCCTTTGAGTTCGCTCTCCTTGACGAGGACTTTGGATTCTGGTTGAGCCACCGTCACGACATTGAGCGGTACGCCGTCGTTGGCGACGGTCGACTCCTTGAGTGGATGACGAGGTTCGGCGACCGGATCACCGGGATCGACGTGCGTCACTTCGAGGAGGCCGACATTGAGACGGCCTGGGAGTGGCTTGAGTCGGAGTGAGTCGCCGACCTCGCTGTCATCGTGTCCGATGTCTGGCCCCAAGTGCCCCTGTGTCCCAGGTATCGGAAGATGAGACCGGCCCCAATTCAATGGTCTCAAGATGCCTAGGCCGCCTTAGAACGCATGTGACCGACGAGACACGCGACAACGTGCTGCCCGGCACCGACGAGGCACTCGACACGCCCGATGTTCGGGGCTATGACTTCCGTGGTGAGTTTGACCTCGGCGAGATGCTCGAGGCCTACGCCACAACGGGATTTCAGGCGAGTCACCTCGCCGAGGCAATCGACATTCTTGAGCGGATGCAGGCGGCCGATGCGACGGTTTATTTGACACTCACGTCGAACATCGTGTCCTCTGGGCTCCGCGAGACTGTCGCCGCGCTGGTGCGCGAAGGGTATGTTGACGTGCTCATTACGACCTCGGGATCGATCACCGAGGACGTCATCAAGACGGCCAAGCCGTTCAAGATGGGCCGGTGGGACACCGACGAGGCAGCCCTGCGCGAGCGCGGAATCAACCGCCTCGGAAACATCTTCGTCCCCTCCGATCGGTATGTCTGGCTTGAGGAGCGACTCTATGACTTCTTCGATGATTTCTTCGCCGAGGAGTCAGTCCGCACGCCGACGGCCTTCTCCCGCGAACTCGGCGAAACTCTTGAGGATGAGGACTCGATCCTCAAGCAGGCAGCCGACCAGGATGTTCCAATCTACTGTCCGGCACTCACTGACGCCGAGGTCGGCAACTTCCTGTATTACTACAACCAGCAGGCCGAGCAGGACGTTGGCATCGAGATCCTCGCGGACTACGAGCGGCTGATTGACGACGGACTGCTAGCCGACACAACGGGGTTGATCGTCCTTGGTGGGGGCATCCCCAAACACCACGCCATCATGACGAACCTCTTTCGGGGTGGGGCGGACTACGCGGTGTACGTCTCAACCGGGATGGAGGGCGACGGGTCGCTGTCCGGAGCGCCGCCGGATGAGGCCGTCTCCTGGGGGAAGATCAAAGGCGAGGACGAGACCACCTACACCCAGATTCAGGCTGAGGCGACGCTCGTTGTCCCACTACTGGTCGCTGGTGCCTTCGAGTTCGGCGAGTGAACGTGGGCGGTCTGCTCCCACCGGTGACCCAGGTTCGGGATCGTACCCTTGCATGCCCATTGACGGCCGCCAATGGGGAAGGAAGCCTTCTCTGGCCTGACAGACATGAGAGGCACTACCGATGGACCCCACCCGTCACCGTCTCGGGTGAGTCGCTTCTCGCGGCCAATATATCTCCGTCTCTTGTCATCCTCTTCGGCTAAAACCGGAGGAATCCAACGCGTTGGGATAGTATGGTTTGTGAACCGCCTCGGGGTCAAGCCCCGAGGCACTCGACCTGCTCCG
>JBKHFN010000181.1:0-3822 GCA_046540195.1 Salinarchaeum sp. | reverse complement strand
GTCGACACCCACGGCATCGTCCGATACTACGACAACAACAACTTCTATCGCGAGCCGGTCGTCACCGGCGAACTCACCTTCGACGGCGACATGGCGACCGATCTTGAGGCAGCGACCGAGTACACCGATGACCTCGGAGCGGTCATCCCGGGACCGTACACCCTCGCTGATCTCGCGACCGACGAGTACTACGGCGATGAGGACGCCTTTCTTGAGGCGCTGGCCGCTTTCCTCGCCGACGAGGTTGAGGCCTTCCCTGCTGTTGAGACTATCCTCATTGCGGCCCCCTCGCTGGCGACCGCACCGCCGGCAGCCCCCGAACGTGTCGCCGACGCCATTGACACGGTCGTTGATGCAACCGACGCCGAGACGATTCTCTATCCCTACTGGGACGCGCTGGACGCTGAGACCTACGCGGCGGTCGCCGACAGCACTGTCGACACGCTCGGCTTTGACCTTGTCTCCGCGTGGGACCAACACATCGAGAATGTCCAGACCGGGCCTGCCCCAGAGCAGGTTACTCTGGGAATCGTTGATGGCCAAAATACCCGGACCGAGTCTCCCACAGAGATCCGCGAGACGGCCGCAGACTTCTTTGATGAGGCCGGGATCGATCCCGCCGTTGCCTATCTGACGCCCAACACGGGGAGCTTCTATCTGCCGACGAACCGCTTCGTAGACAAACTTGACGCGCTGGGTGCCACGAGCGCGCGCCCGGAGGCCACACAATGACTGCCGACAAAGACCAGTTCCGTCCGACGGACCATCCCAATGACCACTTCCTGATGACGACCGTCGTCGGGTCGTACCCCAAGCCCAAGTGGCACAACCGTGCCCGTGATCTTTACGAGGACCCTGACGCCGACTTCGACGAAGAGGCCTGGCAGGAAGCCAAAGACGATGCCGCCCGCCTGATCACCTCCGAGCACGAGCGCGCCGGTATCGACGTCGTCGTCGACGGGGAGATGCGCCGCAACGAGATGGTCGAGTTCTTCGCCCACCGCATTGACGGCTACGAGTTCAATGGCCCGGTCAAGGTCTGGGGACACAACTACTTCAACAAGCCCTCAGTCGTTGACGAGGTGACCTACGGTGACAGCTGGCTCGTTGATGAATACGAATTTACCGCCTCTGTTGCCGACCGGCCGGTCAAGGTCCCAATCACTGGCCCCTACACGCTCGCCTCGTGGAGCTTCAACGAGGTCTACGAGGACGAAGAGACGCTCGCGTACGAACTCGCCGATCTGGTCAACGAGGAGATTGAAAAACTCGTTGACGCCGGAGCTCAGTACATCCAGATCGACGAACCGGCACTAGCAACCACACCCGACGACCACGCGATCGTCAAGGCCTGTCTCGATCGGATCGTCGCTGGGATTGATGAGGATGTCCGGATCGGCCTGCACGTCTGTTATGGCGATTACTCGCGGATCTACCCCGAGATGCTTGAGTTCCCCGTTGATGAACTCGATCTCGAACTCGCCAACGGTGACTTCGAACAGGTCGATGTCTTCAAGGATCCGACGTTCACCAAAGACCTCGCCTTCGGCGTGATCGACGCCCACGACGCCGAAGTTGAGTCCGTTGAGGAGGTCAAGGCAAACATCAAGAAGGGGCTTGAGATTGTCCCGCCGGAACAACTCGTTGTCTCACCGGACTGTGGA
Source organism: Salinarchaeum sp. (assembly GCA_046540195.1). Classification (GTDB taxonomy): domain Archaea; phylum Halobacteriota; class Halobacteria; order Halobacteriales; family Salinarchaeaceae; genus CAZFMU01. Next base: position 2,158 of record JBKHFN010000181.1, on the reverse strand, counting down.
CTGAAGCTGCTGCCCCGTGAGGTGGCCTTCGAGAAGACCCAAACACTCGCCACGGCCGCCCGCGAACTCGAAGCCGAACTTGATCGCGGGACAGTCGACTCGGGCTCGCTTCGAGCCGACTGAGGCTTTTTTGGATTCGCCGGAGCCCCGGCTTCTTGATCCCCGACAACACCCGACTACCGACCCGAGAGTACTACACGCTGGGCGGTTCAGTTTTGTACCGGTATTGTGAGAAAACGCCGTTTGCCGCTATTCGTAGAGCCAGGTCTCGTCGATCTGCTCCCAGTCGACGAGCTCGTCCTCATCGAAGAAAAGCGCGATTTCGCGCTCGTTGGCGCCTGGATCCTCATGATCGGATCCGTGGATGACGTTCCGACCGAGATCAAGGCCAAAGTCGCCGCGGATCGTTCCCGGCGCGGCCTCGGCCGGATCGGTCGCGCCCATCATCCGGCGGACCTGTCGGGTGGCGTCCTGTCCCTCCCAGACCATCGCCATCACCGGTCCGGCGGTGATGAACTCAACGAGATCCTCAAAGAACGGCTTGTCGGCGTGCTCGCCGTAGTGCTCTTCGGCCAGGGCCTCATCAAGCTGCGTGAACTTCGCACCGACGAGCTTCAGTCCGCGGTCCTCAAGCCGCGAGATGACCTTGCCCGTCAGTCCGCGCTGTACAGCGTCCGGCTTCACCATGACGAACGTCCGTTCAGTCATTCCTCGTCGTTGTCGTGAATCCACTCAAGGTCGCGCGGTTCACGCCCCATGAAGTAGTTCTTCTCACACTTTGCGTCCTTGAAGTGCAACACTGTGCCGTCATTTTTGACGTACATGATGCCCGTCCCGGGCTCAATCTCTTCGCCGCTGTAGTCACAGGTCCGTGTCTCAACCATTCTTACTGTCCTCCGATCGCGTCTGCCTCGCGGGCCGTCTCGCGCAACTGAAGGATATCGCCTTCGCGGACTGGCCCGAGGACGTTTCGGGTGATGATGCGTCCCTGGTTTTCACCCTCGCGGATGCGGCACTTGACCTGCATGGCCTCGCCGTGCATGCCGGTCTTGCCGACAATCTCGATAACCTCCGCGGGGGTGGAGTCGGATGTGGATTCGTCTGCGCTCATGATCCTCGGGGGTTATCGCAGTTCCTCGATTTTGTCGGCGATCTCCTCAACATCGTCGCTCGCGTCGCCGGCATCGGTGATCGCTGCGGCGGCGCTGCCGACCTCAAGGCCGGCGGCCCGCCCAATCTCGTCTTGGGTATCAACGAACACGTATGGCACGTCCTTTTCGTCAGCCAGCTCGGGGAGATGCATGACGATCTCCTCAGGCTGAACGTCTTCGGCGATCACGATCAAGGCGGCGGTCCCGCGCTCGACTGCCTTGGTCGTCTCGTTGGTTCCTTTCTTTACTCGGCCGGTGTCCCGAGCGATCTCAAGCGCCTCAAGTGCGTCGTCTTGGAGATCGGCTGGAACGTCGAAATCAACGTATACTGGCATTGTTGGTCACCTCCGGGCACTCAGGCTCAGACTCCCCCGCCAGTTGAATCGACGACCGCAGACGCCGGTAGAGTCCCGTCTGGCTGGGAGCATCATCAACCCGAGTGCCGGGCGTATCATCTAATGACGATACTCGCCAATAAAAGCGCTTTCAAAGGCTTGCCCCCGTGTCATGGGCCACCACGGCCGAACGGAAGGTACTTCCACGGTGATGGCCAGCCACAGACATGGATGTCGCGGCGCTTGCGCGACACCTCGTCACCGAGGCTGAATACACTGATCACCGCCGATTGCTCACCCTCGCCGGCGACCGCGACCGTGGATACGCTGTTGCCGATACAGCACTCACCGCCGCCGATATTCCGCGTGCTGAGACCGTGTTGATCGGCCCCGATGACCGGCTTGACTGCGAGCGTCTCGCCGCCTCACAGACAGGAGATCTCCTCGGTCGAACCCAACAGGCGGTCGTCGTGGATGCCCACGCGACCGCCCGGCCGAACACCATCGGCCGAGCTGTCGGGGCTGTCGACGGCGGTGGTCTGCTCGTAATGCTCACGCCGCCGCTGTCGCAGTGGCCGAACCAACACGACCAATTTGACCAACGACTCGCCGTTCCCCCCTACGAGTCGTCGGATATCACCGGCCACTTTCGCGAACGCCTTCGGAGCACAC
>JBKHFN010000180.1:0-3828 GCA_046540195.1 Salinarchaeum sp. | reverse complement strand
TGGATGCCGACCGCATCCGTGCCGATGGCCGCACCCATCCGGCGCCCAAGCGGGACCCAATTCGGACCGCCCCCCCGGTCCCCTCAGAACGGTCGTTCCCGGCGGCCGCCTACAAGCGGTGTCGGACGTCCGACCAGCGCGACGCACTCGCCACACTCGAAGCGCTTGAAAATGAGTCTGCTACCGTCGTATTAGAATCCGACCGTGGCCGGGGCAAATCGAGTGTCTGCGGACTCGCCGCCGGTGTCCTCGCCGAACGCGGTGAATCCGTTTCGATTGTCGCCTCAAGCCCACAGAATGTCACAGAGCTGTTTTCCCGGGCTCGGGAGATATTAGCTGATCGCGATGCTCTCGTCGCTCACGAGCGGTCACCGTTGCGTCTCGATACCGATTCCGGCGGCGCAGTTGTGTATCGGCCTCCGAAGGACGCTGGGATGCTCGATGGACCAACTATCGTCGATGAGGCTGCGTCGCTCTCTCTCCAGACGCTTGAGGCCACCCTTGAGACAGATCGTGTCGCTTTTGCAACGACCATCCACGGATACGAGGGCGCTGGGCGAGGCTTCTCGGTGCGATTCATGGAGCGTCTTGACCCGCTCAATCCGGTCATCTTCCGGCTTGACACTCCGATCCGGTACGCCCCAGCGGACCCGATAGAACTCTGGGCGTTTGACGCCCTATTGTTGAACGCTCGACCGGCTGTCGATCAGGTCGTTGCCGGTGGCGCGCCACAGTACCGCCGACTCACCCCTGCTGACCTCATGGACGATGAGGCGCTGCTGCGGGAGACCTTTGGATTGCTGGTCCTCGCGCACTACCGCACCGAACCGGATGACCTCGCTCGACTACTTGACGCGCCGAATCTTGCCGTCCGGGCCCTGACGGTTGACGGCCACGTGCTCGCGGTCGCGCTGCTGGCTCGCGAAGGAGGGCTGTCGGCAACGCGTCGGGCAGCCCTCTACGAGGGCGGTCGAATTCGTGGACACATGATCCCGGATGTCCTAACGAGTCAACTTCGCGACGAACTGGCCGCTGCCCCGACAGGCGCTCGCGTGCTCCGAATCGCTACCCATCCGGCGCGTCGTGACGAGGGGATCGGGTCGCAGCTGCTCGCCGAGATCCGCGCGGAGGCGCGCGATGTGATTCCGGAGTGGGCTGACCGGACCGGTGCGATTGACTGGCTGGGCGTTGGCTTCGGTGCGACCCCCAGGCTGGTGCGGTTCTGGCGACAGAACGGCTTTTCGACTGTCCACTTTAGCACGACGCGCAATGAGCGCAGCGGCGAGCACTCAGCGGTGATGCTTGATCCACTGACCGCCGCCGGTGGCCGTCTCACACGCAAAGTAACCCGTCGATTCGCCCGCCGGATCACCGGGGTTGCTCCGGCATCGCTCGCTGCAATCGATACAGACGTACTCCGGGCGACTCTCCGGGCGGTTGATCCGGCACCGCTGGCGCCGCCGACACTCACCGACTGGGAATGGGAGGTCGTCGCCGGCGTCGCATTCGGTCCCGGCTTGGTTGATGTCGCTCCGACCCCGTTCGCACAACTGGCGGTTCGATACTTTGCAGAGACACATGTCCCTGTCGCACGAGACCCACCGGAGGGATGGAGCGATATCACCGGTACCGACGCCCTCAATGAAGAAGCTGAGCGGGTGCTTGTCGGCCGACTCCTCCAGGGTCGTCCCTGGCCGGATGTCCGAAAGGATGGTGAGGGGGACTCACCTAGCCGTACTAAGCGTATGCTTGGCAACGCCATCGCTCCACTTGCCCGCCGATATGGTAGTTCAATCGTCGACTGTCTTGCGATGCGATTCACCGATGAGTAATCTTCTATTACTTGTTGCCGTCGGTCTCCTCATCGCGGCTGTGCCGGCAAGCGTCTCACCGGTCCTTCCGGGGACCGTGCTAACCCTCCTTGGACTACTCGTTCACTGGCTCGGCGTTGGCACGATTAACACCCCGGTTATGCTCTCGTTGATCGCCCTCGTGCTCGTAGTAATGGCGCTTGATGCCGTTGCTGGCATCGTTGCCGCCCGTGCTGGTGGCGCCTCGTGGTGGACTGGTGCGGCTGGTGCCGCCATCGGAATGCTCCTTGTCGTCGTAATCGGACCGATTGGCCTCCTCGTTGGATTTGCTGTGACGGTTCTCGGTATCGAACTCGCCCGTGGTCGATCGATCAAGGCGAGTCTCCGAGCGACGGGCTATACCATGGCGGCGACTATCGGGTCGAAGGTCGCCCAGGTCGCCTTCTCGCTGGGTGTCGCCGTCGTTGTGATCATCCTCTCGCTCGTGTGAGCCCTACTCAAGGACGACCAGCGGGTCACCGGCGTCGACGCTGTCTCCTTCCGCGACGGGCACGTCACTGACCTCGCCGCCAACATCAGCGACAATGTCGTTTTCCATTTTCATGGCTTCAAGCACGCAGACCACGTCACCGGCAGCCACCTCGTCACCGGGGTCGACGCGCGTCTCAAGGATGGTTCCCTGCATGTCTGCCGTCACTGTCTCACCGGAGCCGACCGCCGCTTCTTCCGTTGTGTCCGGTCGTTCGACGGTCTGTCCGCCGTCGTTGTCGGCTGTGATCTGCGGGGCATCGTCGGTCTCAAGGGCCACCTCAAAGCGCTTGCCGTTGACCTCGACGGTGAACTCCCGGGTCACGTGTTCGGTACTGTCGGCGGCCGTCTCGCTTGCCTCGCCCCCCCACTGCTGCTGGGCCTCAGCAATTCGCTCCGGATCGACCTCCTCGTCGAGATACTTCGTGGTGTGCGTTCCGGCGTTGAATGCCTCGTCGGTGAGCATGAGCCGGTGGAACGGAATGATCGTCGTGACTCCCTCAATGTCGTACTCTCGAAGCGCGCGCAGTCCCCGGGAGATACACGTATCCCGATCCGGCGCCGAGACGATGAGTTTCGCAATCATCGAGTCGTAGTCGGTCACGAGCTCGTCGCCCTGCCGGACGGCGTCATCGACACGCACACCAATCCCGCCCGGTGGATCGTACGTCTCAAGCGTTCCACCGGTCGCCGGAGCAAACTCTTCGGCGGCATTCTCGGCGTTGATCCGGAACTCCATGGCGTGCCCGTCAAGTTCGATCGCGGACTGAGGAACGGTCAGTTCCTCGCCTGCTGCGACCTTGAGTTGCCATTTGACGATGTCGATACCCGTCAGCGCCTCGGTGACAGTGTGTTCAACCTGGATCCGGGTATTGACCTCAAGGAAATAGAACGCCTCGTCCTCAACGAGGAACTCGACAGTCCCGGCATTGGTATAATCGGCCTCGGCGATCCCCCGGCGAGCTGCCTCGCGGATCTCATCGCGAAGTGATTCCGAGAGTGCCGGCGAGGGCGCTTCTTCAATGACCTTCTGGTGACGCCGCTGGAGTGAGCAGTCTCGCTCACCGAGGTGGCGCACGTTTCCATGTTGGTCAGCCAGCACCTGCACCTCAACGTGTCGTGGGTTCTCAAGATAGCGTTCGAGGTAGACCGTATCGTTATCGAAGTAAGCGGCCCCTTCGCGCTTGGCAGCATCGAGTTGATCCTCGATTTCATCCGGGCCACGGACAACCTTCATGCCCCGGCCGCCACCGCCCCCCTCGGCCTTGATTGCAACGGGATAGCCATGCTCATCGGCGAACGCTTCGACTTCCGCGGCGCTCTCGACCGGATCGGTCGTCCCCGGGACGATCGGCACGTCTGCAGCCTCCATCGCCTGTCGCGCACCGGTTTTCTCCCCGAGGGCCTCCATCGCGTCGGCGGCGGGCCCGATCCACGTGATCCCATCGGCCTGTTGGACTTGCTGTGCAAAGTCAGCATTCTCCGCGAG
>JBKHFN010000179.1:0-3840 GCA_046540195.1 Salinarchaeum sp. | reverse complement strand
ACAATGAGTGAGCAACTCCCTCCGCGAATCGTCGAGCGCGTTTCTGCTGGGCTCGACGATGTTGATTTAGCAACGACTGACGAGCTGCGCAAGCTGTTGAACTTGACCGATGACTGAGACCGACCTCACGACGATCCCGAACATCGGCCCGACGCGCGCCAAGCACCTCCGGGCGGCGGGCTACGAGACGGCCGCCGACGTCCTCGACGCCAGCGTCGACGAGCTGCAGGAGATCGAGACGATCGGTCGGCGGTCGGCAGAGGAGATCCTCGGCGAGACGCCCCGAGACACGGGTAAGTTCGACGACGTCCGCGACGATCTCCTGGAGGCCGCGGAGTCGCACCTCACCGAAGCGAAGGTCGCCGCTCGGGCGGGCGTCTCACGGTCCACACTGCAGAACTACAAAAGCAAGCACCCCGAGTTTGAGGCTGAGTTCGAGCGTCGGCGCGCCAAGGCCGCCGAGGAGATCGTCGCGCGGATGCTCGACCCCGACTCGGAAGTCGAAGACCGCAACCTGCGGTTCCTGGCCGAGCGCTCGCATGGCTTCGTCAAGACCGAGCGTCAGGAGGTCGACATGGAGGCCGACGTCGAACATTCGGGGGCGATCGGCTGGCGAAAGTACATCGAGGCCGCCAAAGACGAATGAGTGCGACCAAAGACACACCGACCGCCCCAGCGCCGACCCGCTATACTGACGGGCGAGACCGATACGTCAACTTCGCCGAGGATTTTCTCGGGCTTCGTCTCGCCCCGACGCAAAAGCGGATCCTACGAGCGCTGGCCGAACATCAGCGTATCGTCGTCGTCTCGGGCAACGGCGTCGGGAAGTCGTTTTCAGTCGGGATGGGCGTGCTAGGCTTTCTATACACGAACCCCGACAGCTTCGTGATCGGGACCTCCGGCTCCTACGGGCAGTTCGTCGACGCCATGTGGCGCTCAATGATCGACGAGATGTTTGAGCCAGCCAAGGAACTTCATGATCTCCCCGGCTCGGTGACCTGGGGGCAACAGCCGTCGCTTGAGATAACCAAAAACTGGTATGCGAAGATCGTTTCGCCAAAGAAACCCAAGGGGCTCGAAGGGCGGCACGCCGCAGCGGGGATGGTCGTCATCGAGGAGGCTGACTCTGACGAGATCACAGCGAAACACCTATCGAGCGCGCGCTCAACGGCAACGAGCAACGACGACCGCATTGTGGTTGTTGCGAACCCGCCCGAAGACGAGACAGACGTCGTCGCCCAGCTCCTGGAGAACCCGAAGTATCACACCATCCAGTTCTCGTCGTTCGAGAGCCACAACGCACAGGTAGATGCTGGGCTCGTCGATGATGAAAAGATCCCCGGACTGGTCGATCTCCACACGATCAAAGAAGACTGGGAGGACTACAACGGCGAGCCGTGGCCCGGCTGGGAGGAGGCTCGCCGCGCTCACGAGGAGCGTGACGATCTCGCGGTCGATTGGTATCGTCGGCGCGCTGGCGTCATCCCAAAAGAAAACGCCGCCAAAACGCGGCCGTGGTACCTCGAGGACGTCAAAACGGCTGTCGGCCAGTCGGTGCCGCCGAAGACTTCCAGCGCCCACTCGCCGATCGCGTTGGGCGTCGACCTTGCCCGGAAGGGCGGCGACCGAACGGTCGTCGGCCAACTCTATGATACGCACGCGCGCTTCACAGAGTGGTCACACACCGACCACAACCAGAACTACGCGCGCATTTGTAAGGTAATCCAACGCCTCGATAACACCCCACCGATCGCCGTCGACGCGGTCGGCGAAGGGTCGGGCGTGGCCGACCGATTGTCCGACCGGTACGGGACGGTCATCCGCTTCAAGGCTGGCGAGAAGGCCTTGCAGGAAAGCGAGTACTACAACCGTTGGACTGAGGGCCTCGAACGCCTCGGACAGCGTCTTCCCAACTTGGCGATCGACAACGCTGACGCCCGCGAGCAACTGTTCGCCGCGGCGCGCGTACTCGAACTGGCCGAGAAACGCCGGCGATCTGGCGACCTGCTTCGGGCGACACCAAAAAGCGAACTCAAAGACTACCTCGGTGAATCACCCGACCACCTCGACACACTGGTTATGTCGGCGTGGGCGGCGCCGTTCGCTGATCGGCTCAATAGCGATAACGGAGACAACTCAGGAGTGAGCTACCTTTAATGACTGACCGATTGTTCGTCGATTTCGATAACACACTGACAGTCGAGAACGTCGCATACTGGGAGGGTGAGCGGCCTGCGCCAAACGACGCCGTCTGCCAGGCTGTTCGCGACCACTACCACAGCGGTGGTACGGTCGTCGTCTGGACGGCCCGGCCATGGTCTGAGGCCCACCGTATCGCGGCCCACCTCACCGAGTGGAGCGTCCCGTATCACGGTATTCGGTGCGAAAAGGGGTCGGGAGACGTCTACGTCGATGACAAAGCTGTGTCTCCGGAGGCCTTCGCCGATGAGTAGCGCTGACGATTCAGGAGTGAGCTATCTATGAGTCAAGAATCTGACGGCAGCACGGAAGTCAAAGTCAACGTTGACGGGATCGGGGGAAATGCTGAACTCTCAAAGGCAGAGACGTCAACGCAACTCAGCGATCGACGAATCCGTAGCCTAAACGTTGGCATCAAACCGCCGTACAACCCCGACCGTCTGGCGTCGTTCCTTGAACTTAATGAGACGCTCGCGGTCGGGATCCGAAAGAAGTCCCGCTACGAGGTCGGCTATGGGTTCGACATTGTACCTTATGCTGACGTCGACGAAGCGGACGATGCCGAGCGTGCTGTCATCGAAGCGTTCTGGCGCTCGCCCGACTCGAAATGGCAGACAAAAGCGCGGCAAAAGGCCGAACCCGCCACCCCCGAGGAGGTCCTGGAACTCGCCCGCCAGGACTATCATCTCGTCGGGTGGTGCGCTCTGGAGATCCTCACCGACCTCGAGGGCCGGCCGGTCGGCCTCGCCCACGTCCCGGCTAATACGATCCGCGTTCGCGAGCCACAGGACAGCAGTCAACCACGTCACCCCGAAGAGGGACGGTTCGTGGATGGGGACCTGGGCGAGCTCGCCTCGCGGGGCTACGTCCAGAAGCGCGGCGGGCGTCGGCGGTACTTTGGCGAGGCTGGGGACCGCTATCGTGGCCTCGACGTTGACATCGTCAGCGCGGACGGCGACAACGCCGCCGATGTCCGCTACACGGGCGACGTGGCGACTGGTAGCGCAGAAAACCTTGAGAACCCCCCGGCTAACGAACTCCTCTTTGTAACGAACCCCTCGCCGCTGGCCGACGACTATGGCGTTCCCGATTGGGTCTCGGCCATCCGCACGATCACCGCGGACGAGGCCGCGAAAGACTATAACCGCGAGTTCTTCGACAACGATACGATCCCGCGGTTTGTCATCAAGGTGACCGGCGGCGAGCTCTCCGAAGAGTCAAAGCGCGACCTCCGGCAGATGCTTGACGGGCTGCGCGAAGAATCCCACCGGGCGGTTATCCTGGAAGTCGAGAAGTTCAACAACCAACTCGACGATGACGTTGAGATAGAGCTGGAACCGTTGGGACAGGGCATCAGCGAGGAGATGGACTTCCGTCTCTTCCGTGAAAAGAACGAGCACGAAATCGCCAAAGTCCTGGAACTCCCCCCGATCAAGATCGGCAACACAGAGACGTCCAACCGCTCGAACTCCGATGTGCAGGATCGGGAGTTCGTACTTGAAGTCATCCAGCCGGAACAGCACAAGTTTGCGACTCGGCTCTACCGGACGATCCACCAGACGGCCTTCGGGGTCACAGACTGGACGATTGAGTTCGAACTCCGCGGGGCCGACCAACCCAAGGAGGACGCGGAAGTCGCCC
>JBKHFN010000178.1:0-3868 GCA_046540195.1 Salinarchaeum sp. | reverse complement strand
CGGGTGTTCGCGATCCAGCAGTCCGAAGGGCCGTTGGTCGTCCTTGATCGCTCTGGGATCGTCCCGCAGCCGCGCTTTGGCCCCGGAACCACGCGCCGAGAATTCATCAGCACTGTCGTCGTTTTCCTTATTGCCTGCTATATGTCCTTCAGCGCTGGTGCAAGCAATGTTGCCAATGCCGTTGCGCCGTTGGTTGGCGGCGGGCTCGTCGGAATCAATCTTGCTGTCGTTCTGGGGTCGGCAACAATCGGTCTGGGGGCATTCACCATTGCTCGACGCACCATGGAGTCTGTCGGCAACGACCTGACTGACCTTCCGCTGTTGGCCGCCACAGTCGTGATGGTTGTCGCCGCCAGCATCACCACCTTCGCCTCGTGGCTTGGCATTCCGATCAGCCTCGCGCTGTCGACGGTCATGTCGATCGTCGGGCTCGGCTGGGGCCGGGCGACCCGCACGGCGACGGCGGCCGAGCTCGCTCGTGGAAACATCGAGACGGACGTGTCGGTCTCGGCTGTTACCGTCGAGACCGATGAGTCGGTTCCGGCTATCGGTGAGGAACAGCCCGAGGACTTCCGACACGCGAGCGAACTCTTTGATCCGGGAGCGGTTGTCCGGGTCATCTCCTTTTGGATTATCGGGCCCTCTGTCGCAACCGGGCTGTCGTATCTGGCATTCATTGCCCTCCCGGTTGCCGGGACAGCCTGATTGTCCGTGGGCTGTGCCGCGATCACAAGGATGTAGTAGGACTACCAACGGTATCGTCCATGCGCGACGTCACGACCGTGACTGACCGGAGCCAGCTCCGCGACCGTCTCGCGGATGCATCTCCCGGTGTCCGCACCCCGGTTGTGGTCTCCGGTCGGGTTGACGATCCGTTTGACGCCTACCGGCAGGCCCGTGACGGACCCGGAGGTGCGTATCTTGAGACCACTGGCGGGCAGTCGGGATGGGGCTACTTCGGCGTCGACCCCGTCGACCGGCTCACCGTCTGGCCCGATGCGACCGTCCGAACCTCCACCGGAGCCGATGGTATTGCCGGATTTGCCGGTGGAATGTCGGTACCGGCGCTGGCAGCGCTTCAGGCTCGTCTTGACGCCGAGACGCTGGTCCGTGGCGACTGTCCGGTGCCGTATCCCTGCGGTGGCATCGGGTGGCTCTCCTACGACCTCGCCCGTGATCTTGAGACCATCCCCGAGACGACGACCAATGACCGAGGGCTACCTCGTCTGGAGGTCGCGTTCTTCGACCGGCTGGCTGCCTGGTCCGAGCCACGAGACGGCGCCGAGACCCTCTATGTTGCCGCCTGTCCGATGGTTGCCGCGGACGACGACCCCGACGCCGTTTACGAGCGAGGTCGAGAGCGAGCGCTGGAGCTTGTCGAGCGGATCCACACCGGTGACCCGTCTATCGCCGCCCCGCCACGGTCTGCAACCACAATGACCTTCGAGAGTGACTGTGGTCGGGAAGCATTTGCCGACCGGGTGCAGACGATTAAAGAGCACATCGCCGCGGGCGATACCTTCCAGACCAATGTCTCCCATCGGCTGAGTGCTCCAGCGGCAGTCCACCCTGTCGCCGCGTTCGACGCCCTCCGCGAGGTGAACCCAGCGCCATACTCCGGACTGCTCGAGTTTCCAAGCGCGACGCTGGTCAGTGCTTCACCGGAGTTGCTTCTCGAACGCGCTGGTGACCGATTGCGCACCGAACCTATTGCTGGAACCCGTCCGCGTGGTGCGACGGACGCAGAGGATCAGGCGCTTGCGACCGAACTTCGTGAGGACGCTAAGGAGCGAGCTGAGCACGCCATGCTGGTCGATCTTGAACGAAACGACCTCGGGAAGGTCGCCACCTACGGCAGTGTCGCCGTTGATGAGTACCGCCGGATCGACCGATATGCCGAGGTGATGCACCTGGTGTCGGAGGTCACCGCCCGACTCCGACCAGAAGCGACCCTCGCTGACGCCATTGCCGCGTTATTTCCCGGTGGAACGATCACCGGCGCGCCCAAACCCGAGACGATGGCGCTAATCGATCACGTTGAGGCCACCCGCCGCGGACCCTACACTGGATCGATCGGCCTCTTCGGCTTTGATGCTCGGGCGACGCTTAATATCATCATCCGGACGCTCGTCGCTCACGAGGGAGCCTATCACCTCCGGGTCGGGGCGGGCGTGGTCCATGATTCGATGCCAGATCGCGAGTACGACGAGACACTCGATAAGGGACGGGCACTGATCAACGCCGTTGACACCGCACTCGGTGACCGGGCCAGTATGACACTCGTGGAGGAGTCTTGAGATGGTCGATATCCTCGTGATCGATAACTACGACTCGTTCGTGTACAACCTCGTCCAGTACGTCGGCGAGTACGCTGATACCGTCCGAGTGCGGCGCAACGACGCCATCACCGTCAGCGAGATTCGTGACCTTGATCCCGACGGCATCGTTGTCTCGCCAGGACCAGGGACGCCACAGGCAGCGGGCGTGTCAATGCCGGTGTTTGCTGAAACGACTCTTCCGATTCTGGGCGTATGTCTGGGCCATCAGGCACTGTGTGCGGTGCATGACGCTCCGGTCGAACGCGCCCCAACGGTAGTCCACGGCAAGCCCTCAGTTGTCGAGACTGACGGCGCTGGCCTCTTTATGGACTTTCCAGAGCGCTTTCAGGTCGGCCGGTACCACTCATTGGCCGTCTCGCGGTCAGAGCTTCCGACGGCCCTCGTCGAGACTGCCCGCACCGTCGCCGAGGAACGGACGATTCTCATGGGCGTGCGTCACCGCGAGCGGCCTCACTACGGCGTTCAGTTCCACCCTGAGAGCATTCTCACCGGACGGGTCGGCGAGACAGATGAGGGCTCGTTAGCGCTCGGCAAACGGATTATCGAACGATTTTGTCACCTGACCCACGAACACGCGAGTAATGGTGCTGTATCACGTTAACGGTGATCTCGTCCCGAAGGACGAGGCGACGGTCTCAGTGCGTGACCGCGGATTCATGTACGGCGACGCTGCCTTCGAGACGCTACGGGTGTACAACGGCACGCCATTCGCGCTTGCGGCGCACCTTGACCGGCTTGCGGCGACCTGCCGGGCGATGGCGCTTGATCATGGCCTGACACGCGAAGACCTCCGCGAGCGCATCGAGACGACAATCGCTGCCAATGACGTTGAAGAGGCCTACTGTAAACTCTCGATCTCTCGCGGCCCGCAACCGGGGACCGTGACGCCTGATCCCGTTGCGGAGCCAACGGTCGTGGTATACGTCGCGGAACTGCCTCGTGGCGGCACCGAGGGGACCCCCGTCTGGTCCGATCCTGCTACCGTGGAGATAGCGTCGACACAGGTGCCGTCGGACGCCGCGCTTCCAGCTGATGCGAAGACACACAACTACCTGCCGAATGTCATTGCCCGGGCGAACCACCCAGCGGCTGACGAGGTGTTGATGGGTGACGCCGAGGGGCACCTACTCGAAGGGGCGGCAAGTAACGTGTTTTTTGTCCGTGAGGAGACGATACACACGCCCGAAGCGACACTTGATCTCCTGCCGGGGATCACCCGCGATGTTGTCCTTGATCTAGCGACGCCTGAGTACACTACTGTCGAGGGAACCTACCACCCAGACGATCTCGCTGACGCCGATGAGGTCTTTCTCACCAACAGCACCTGGGAGATCCGACCGGTGACCCGAGTTGATGATCGGTCGTTCGCGGTCGGTCCGGTGACACGCAAACTTATCGATCGGTTTAATCGTTACATTGAGGATCGACACTACTGAGTGCTGATCTCTTCGTGGCCGGTACTTTATGTACTTGGTAGCCCGTTGCACGGTTTCGAAATTAGCTCATAACCGTCAGATGTCACTCACTAG
>JBKHFN010000177.1:0-3871 GCA_046540195.1 Salinarchaeum sp. | reverse complement strand
CCCATTGCCACCTCATCACACCGGGTGATCCCGCCAAAGATGGTGAACAACACGACATCGACGTTTGGATCCTCAAAGACGAGTGACAACGCGTTTCCGATTCGGTCAGCGTCGGCGCCCCCACCGACATCGAGAAAGTTTGCCGGTGTTCCCCCGACGTGATCGATGAGGTCCAGCGTCGCCATCACCAGTCCGGCGCCGTTACCGATGACGCCGATTGACCCATCCAGTCTGACGTACTCAAGATCGTATTCGACCGCCTTTCGCTCAAGTGGGTCCGCTGGCACGTCGGCCTCGGCATCGAGGTGTGGCTGTCGAAACAGCGCATCATCGTCAATGTTGAACACGGCATCAAGTGCGACCAGCCCCGATTCAGTGCTGACGAGTGGATTGATCTCGATTTCAACCCCATCGTACTCCGCCCAGAGGTCATACAGCCGCATGGCTACCCGCGTCAGCGGTCGGGCCTCGATGGTGTCGATTCCGGCCTCGATGACCGCCTGTCTAACCTGGTAGGGATACAGGCCGTAGACGGGGTCGATCGAAATCCGTGCCATTGCTCCTTCCGTAGCTGCCGTCTCGACATCGATGCCCCCACTCGCCGAGAGCATCAACACTGGCTGCCCCGCCGACCGATCCATCGTTATCCCGAGGTACAACTCGTCGCTGCTGTTGATCGTTTCTTCGATGAGAATGCTTTCGACCGGGAGTCCACGAACGGTGCTGTCAAGCATCTCGGCGGCGACGGCTCGCGTCTCGGCGTCGGAGGTGGCCGTCTTGATGCCGCCGGCTTTCATCCGTCCGCTTGTCCGAACCTGTGCTTTGATGTGCACGGGATAGCCGATCCCGTGTGCAGCCTGAACGGCCTCGGCTACTGTTCCAACGTGCCAGGATGCCGGCGTCATAATATCGGCCTCGTCGAACAGCGATTTCGCCTGATACTCGAGGAGCTTCATCTCGCTATGGTACAGTTTGTCTACCAAGGATGTAAGAACCTTCGGCCATCGGACCAAGCGGTATTTACGCGTCTGTCCCGTTGTATCTCGTATTGTGGCAGTACACGTCGTGCCGGACACGAGCGTGATCGTGGACGGCCGTGTCTCCGAGCGGATCGACTCGGGGGAGTTTGCCGACGCGACGGTTTCGGTCCCCGAGGCCGTCGTCGCCGAGCTTGAAGCACAGGCCAACGATGGTCGCGAAAGCGGATGGAACGGCATTGAGGAACTCCAGCGGCTGGCTGATCTGGCCGCCACCGGTGATATTACCCTTGAGTACGTGGGTGATCGTCCGGATGTTGACACTCGTGATGCGGCGAGTGAGGGCGAGATTGATGCCTTCATTCGGTCGCTCGCGGCTGATCTGGGGGCAACGTTCTTCACGAGCGACGTTGTCCAGGCCGAGATTGCCCGCGGTAAGGGCCTTGATGTCGAGTACGTCTCCCCGCGTGTCGAGACGGTCGATCGGCTCAGTATTGAGGAGTACTTTGATGATCAGACGATGAGTGTCCACCTCCGGTCGGATGCGGTGCCCAAGGCCAAACGTGGTGCCGTCGGCGAGATGTCCTTCGAACGGATCAGTGATACTCCGCAGTCGGCCGACGAGCTCCGCGAACTCATCCAGGAGATCAAAAACGCCGCCCGACAGTCAGACGCCGGGTTCGTTGAACTCTCTGAGCCGGGGATGACCATCGTCCAGTTCCGGGATTATCGTATCGCCCTTGCGGAACCGCCGTTTGCTGACGGCTTCGAGATCACGGCGGTCCGACCCATCGTCCAGACCGCAATGGAGGACTACGACCACGCCGAAGAACTCAAAGAGCGGCTGGTCGCCCAGCAGCGTGGCGTGCTTATTTCCGGGTCACCTGGGGCTGGCAAGTCCACCTTCGCCCAGGCGGTCGCCGAGTTCTTAGCCGACAGTGACTACGCTGTCAAGACCATGGAGAAACCGCGGGACCTCCAGGTTGATCCCGAGATCACCCAGTATACCGAACTCGGCGGGTCGATGGCTCGGACGGCCGATGCGCTGTTGATGGTCCGCCCGGATTACACCATTTACGACGAGGTTCGCAAAACCGACGACTTCGAGGTCTTCGCGGACATGCGGATGGCGGGCGTTGGCATGATCGGTGTTGTCCACGCGACGCGGGCTATCGACGCCCTCCAGCGACTGGTCGGCCGCGTCGAACTCGGGATGATCCCGCAGATCGTCGATACGGTCGTCTATATCGAGGCCGGTGAGGTGGAAACCGTCTATGACGTTGTCACGGAGGTCAAGGTCCCCCACGGACTGACCGAGGAAGACCTCGCCCGCCCGGTTATCGTCGTCCAAGACTTTGTGACGCAAGAACCGGCCTACGAGATCTACACGTTCAACCGCCAGGTCGTCACCGTCCCGATTGGCGAGGGCGAGGAGGAAGCGCGTGGCGTCGAACGCATTGCCCGCCAAGAGATCGAACGGGAGATCCGGTCGGTCGCCAACGGCCACGTTGAGGTCGAACTGCAGGGCCCGAACACGGCAACAGTCTATGTCGATGAGAACGACATCTCGACGGTCATCGGCAAGGGTGGCGGCCGCATCCAGGACATCGAAAACCGCCTCGGGATTGATATTGATGTCCGCACCCATGCCGAACGTCCCGACTCAGATGGGACGACGAGTCAGAGTCATGCCGGCGGACAGATCGTCGAACCGGAGGTCACCTCGCGTCACATCATTCTCCCCGCCAGCGGCTACGCCGGTGAAACCGTCGAGGTTCGTGCCGGCGACGAGTACATCTGTACGGCCACGGTGTCCCGCGGCGGTGAGGTGCAGGTCTCACGGGGCAGTGCGATTGCAGACGACCTTGAGGCGGCGATCGACCGTAGTCAGCCGATCACCATCCAGCAGTCATAGCGTCGCTCGCTACAGACGACGCTTTGCGGTTGACGCTATCGAAGCGGTGAAAACGAACTATTCTGCGAACGCGCTCGCGTCGGAACTTTGGTCGGTTTCGGTGGGCGCTTCCTCGGTGAGCTGATAGAGGTTCTGCCGGGCATCGGCAAAGTACACGTCCTCGTCAACGATCCCGATGTTTTCGAGTCGTTCGAGGGCGTACCGGACTGTCCGGGCGGAGAGCATTGACTCTTGCACGATCTGTTTTTGCGTCAGCGGACCGTCGTATTCGAGCACTTTGTACACGAGCTTCGCACTCGGCGGGAGATCCGCCAGCCCTTCCTCATCGGACCCAGACATTTACCATATCAACAATCTCCACCCGTATAAAGGTTGATACCGTACCGTGTGCGCCACAGTCGGGCTGACCACGGAAACGAACGCCTTTTGAACGGTGGTGCTGGAGGGTCTGTATGGCGATGGACGAGGACCGGCGACAGCACATCCGCGCCATTCTGATTACCTCCGGGGCGACACTCGCCGGTGTGATTGCGGCGTTCGTCTCCTCATTCATGACCGGGGGCCAGCCCCCGGCAGAGGCCGCCACGAACACCAGCGCCCTGTTTGTGGTGCTCGCGGTCGTCGCCCTCCAGCTTCCCATCTATCAGTACTTTTTCGAGGACTTCGGCGAGGGGCGTGACCTGCTGTATGTCGCCGTGATGACCTTCTGCCTGTGGTTTATCAGTTGGAGCATTCTACTGGCAACACAGGCCGGTATCGCATGAGCGAAGATAGTATCGCAGTCGTCAACCTCGAACAGTGTCAGCCGGACCGGTGTAACTACGAGTGTATTAACTACTGTCCACCGAACCGAACCGGCAAGGAGTGTATCGTCCGCCGTGGCGAAGAGACTGAGGAGGGCGATCCCGAACAGGTGGAAATCAGCGAGGAGATCTGTCTCGGCGAGTCCTGTGGCATCTGCGTCGAGAAATGTCCCTTC
>JBKHFN010000176.1:0-3916 GCA_046540195.1 Salinarchaeum sp. | reverse complement strand
GATCGTCTACAACGCCAAGCACCTCGATTACCTCCGTAATCGCGTTATCTGAACCCTGTCGATGGTCGTCTTCGAGCGCACTACCACGGTGGCCGCTCCGCTCGAGGCGGTCTGGCAGTTTCACGCCGATATCGATGGACTCCGCGCGCTTACCCCGGCGTGGACGGGGCTGTACATCGAGCGTGTTCTGGGTCCGGACGGGAGACCGGATCCGGCGGTTCTCGCAGAGGGCACCGAGATTGAGATGACAGTCGGGCCATTCGGCCTCCAGCGCTGGCGCTCACAGATCGTCGAGCGAACCCGCGAGGCTGATCGGGCGTGGTTCGTTGATACGGCTGTTGACGGCCCGTTCCCGGAGTGGCGCCATACCCACCGGTTTATCGCGGACGGCCCCAAACGGACGCGAATCAAGGATCACGTCGCGCTGACTCCGCCGACCGGGACCCCTACAGCACTGCTCACTGGCGGGCTGTCGGTACTGTTTTGGCTGCGCCACCGGCAGTATCACCACCAATTCGGTCGCGCATAGATGACAACTGGAGGCTTTTTGCCGGCCGACCTCCAGGTATCGGCTGATGAGTACCAGCGAGGGGACCACGGACGCTGAGGACGTCCCGGTCGAGGAAACCACACACGACTACGAGGCTCTCGGGCTCGTTGCGGGCCTTGAGATCCACCAGCAACTCGACACCGAAGAGAAGCTCTTCTGTGGGTGTCCGACCGACCGTCGGGAGCCCGAGGAGGCCACCACGCGGCTCCACCGGTATCTCCACCCGACGCGGAGCGAACTGGGTGAACTCGATGAGGCGGCCCTTGAGGAGAGCCGCGTCCGTCGCGAGTTTGAGTATCTCGCCTACGACTCGACCTGTCTCGTTGAGGCCGACGAGGAGCCACCACGACGGATTGACGAGGAGGCACTCACGGTCGCCATGCAGATCGCGTCGCTGATGGACATGACCGTTGTCGACGAACTCCAGGTCATGCGCAAGATCGTTGTCGACGGATCGAACACCACTGGCTTCCAGCGGACTGCCAAACTTGCCCTTGATGGGGCTATCGAGACCAGCGAGGGATCAGTCGGCATCACTGACCTCATGCTTGAGGAGGAGTCCGCACAGCGGGTGGCCGAAACGGATCAGGGCGTCCGATATAGCCTCGACCGACTGGGCATCCCGCTGGTTGAGATCGGGACTGATCCCGATATCACCTCGCCATCACAGGCCCGGGAGGCCGCCGAACAGATCGGGATGATCGTCCGCTCAACCGGAGCCGTCAAGCGCGGGCTGGGAACAATCCGCCAGGATGTTAATGTCTCGATCGCCGAGGGTGCGCGCGTCGAGATCAAAGGTGTCCAGTCGCTCGATGATATCGACGATATCGTCCGCAACGAGGTTACCCGACAGGTCCGGCTGCTTGAGATCGCCGATGCGCTTGCCGAACGCGATGCAGCCGTTGGCGAGCCACAGGATGTCACCGGTGTCTTTGCTGATACTGACAGCGGTGTGATCGCTTCGGCAATCGAAGACGACGGCGTCGTGACCGCCGTTCGTTTGGTTGGCTTCGACGGACTGGTCGGTCGCGAGATCGAACCTGACCGGCGTCTGGGAACCGAGTTCGCCGATCACGCCCGACGCCACGGCGCTGGCGGCATTTTCCACACCGACGAACTCCCTGCCTACGGCGTGACCGACGCGGAGGTGACCGCACTCCGTGAGGCGGTCAATGCCGATCCGGACGATGCGGTCGTCTTGGTGGCCGACGACCCCGAGACCGCCGAGCTTGCGATTGATGCGGTTGTCGATCGTGCCGCGGCGGCGATGAACGGCGTGCCTGAGGAGACCCGCGGCGCTAACGAGGACGGCACCACTCGGTATCTCCGACCGCTTCCCGGCGTGGCCCGGATGTACCCTGAGACGGATGTGCCACCGATTGAGCCGGACTCGAGTGCAATCGAGACCCCTGAGTTATTAACGACGAAAGTCGACCGGTACCAGACCGAGTATGGTCTTGACGCCGGCCTGGCCGAACAGGTGGCCTACGGACAGCACATGGCGACCTTTGAGGCGGCGGTTGACGCCGGGGTATCGCCGACGCTCGCGGCTGACACGCTTGAGTCGACGCTGACCGAGTTGGGGCGTGATGATGTCCCGGTCGACTCGCTGACCGAAACACACCTGCTCAACGCCCTGGAACTCGCCGCTGATGGTACGGTTCCTTCAGAGGGACTCCCCGATCTTCTGACCGTACTCGCCGAGGAGCCGAGTCTGTCGGCGTCCGAGGCGGTTGAACGTGAGGACCTCGGTGGTGTCAGCGAAGCCGATGTCCGCGAGGTTGTCACCGAGGTTGTTGAACGCAACGCCGACCAGGTTGAGACCGAGGGGATGGGCGCCTTCTCCGCGCTGATGGGCGAGTGCATGAGTACCCTCCGCGGCAAGGCCGAGGGTGATACGGTCAGTCGCCTGTTGCGCGAGGCAATCCAACGGCGGAACTGATCACTCCTCCTCTGGCGGGTCGGCAAATGTGGCCCCTCGACGGAAGAGTCCTGTGAGGGTCACGGTTTCGCGAGCGGTTGGATGGGCGCGCCCAACGAGTCGACGAAACAGCCGCTTCGTTTTCGCTCGTTTCTCCTCGGGATGGCCGATCGCCGCAAGAAAGGCATCGAACTGGTCATACAGGCGCTCGATATCGGGTTCCGCAGCACGGGTGCGTTCGGGAAGCTGTGCGGGCGTGTCGGTGAGTTCCCGGAGTTCGTACAGCGCGATCGTTGCTGCCTGCCCGAGATTCAATACCGGATAGTTATTCGCCGCCGGGATCGAACAGACGCGATCCAGCCGACCGAGTTCGTCGTTGTTGAGGCCGGTGTCTTCGCGACCGAATACGAGTGCGACCGGTGCATTGACCGTAGTGAGTTCACCCGCCAGTGCCGCGGGTGTCGTGACGGGATACCGGACCGGCGCTGTCGCGTTTTCGGCTGGGATAGCGGTGAACCCGACGGTATAGTACTCGCTTACGAGCGTCTCAAAGTTCGGTCGGCGGTGGTTCGGCAGAATATCTTCGCGTGCCTGTCCAGCAAACCCATAGGCCTCGCCTTCGGGATCAAGGTCCGGCGCGTCAATCAACAGCAGCTCAGAAAAGCCGAAATTCTTCATACCGCGTGCGATCGTCCCGATATTACCGGGTGTCTGTGGATCGACGACGGCGACCGCCGGAGTGGCAGAACTGTGATCGGACACGGAAGGATACCGGGTGTACGGCAACGACCACAATAAACCGCTCTGGTCTGTTGGTCTACAGATAAGCACGGCGAGTGCCTCGGGGCTTGACCCCGAGACGGTTCACACGTCAGCGGATCGATCAGATGGACGGATGGTCATGACCGGCCGATCGGTCTGATCGAGCAGACTCGACTGGACGACGCCGAAGACTCGTTCGCGAACCGACGGCTGGGTCTCACCGAGGACGACGAGGTCGTATGTCGGGGCCGTCGAGAGAATGGTGTTGACCCGTGATCCATCTGTCTCGACTGCCCAGTCGATCCGGTCAGAAGCGACCCCGAGGTCGGACAACTGGTCAGCGGCCCCGCGAAGCATGTACTCCATCGCCTCGGCCTGCTCCTCAGCGGCATGAAACAGCGTAACCTGGAGGTCGTTCTCCGATAGGTGGTGACCGAGGACGGACAGAATCCGATCGATATTCAGGTCGGGCTTTAGGAGGACGAGCACGCGTTGAGCCGCACTTCCCGTCACGGTGCCGTCACCTGGCGTAAGGATCGCCGCCGCACCGTACTCGTTGGCTGCCCGGTCGATCGAATCGTCGCGATCGAGCGTGAAGACCAGTCGTGAGGTTACGGCAAACGTGCGGTCGGCAAGCCGGTCCGCAAGCGCATCGACCCGTTCCTGTGCCGTGTCCTTGTGCT
>JBKHFN010000175.1:0-3929 GCA_046540195.1 Salinarchaeum sp. | reverse complement strand
ACGATTTCCTCAACAGGCCGGCGGGCTTTCCGCTCGTTGTCGATGTCAGGTGTATTGTCGGCGGGATACCCCATCGTGATGAGCATGACCGGCTCGTAGCCCTCTGGGATATCGAAGGTCTCAGCAAGAGCGGCAGCATCAAAGCCCTCCATCGGGCAGGTAGCGACACCCTCGTCCCAGGCCGCATACATCAGGGTCATAGCGGCCAGAGCAGTCGAGCGGGTGGTCCACACACGGCGTTCGGATTCGTCCATGGCGGCCATCCCATCAACGTTCTCAAGGAGTTGATCACGAACCTCGGCGTTGGGGATGTAGTTCTTTGCAAGCCAGTCGTCGAAGACGGGTTCGGCGTGTGCGGCCGGATCGGTGTTACCGAGAACGACAACAGTCGCAGCCGCCTCGGTGACGTGTGCCTGGTCGTATGCAACCTCTCGGAGGGCTTCCTTGGTTTCGTCGTCCTGGAGGACAAGGAACTCCCAGGGCTGGAGGTTGTACCCTGAGGGTGACAATCGGACTTGCTCGAAGATCGATTCAAGGGTATCCTTGGACAGCGGCTCATCAGTATATTCGTGGACGGACCGTCGGGTCTCCACGAGAGTATCAAAGTCAGTCATGCGGCCGACCCCCGAGTGATGGTCGGTTACGATCCCATGCGGAGTCGACGGTATTTCCGTGCATGTACGTACGGATAGGAAGCACACCTACAAAAGGCCCTGGGACGGAATCATGGTTGTCCGATCCTCAGCTGGCTTCTTAATCAACCGTGTTGCGACAAGAGCACATACGATGCTCAAAACGGCGCTGACGACGCGTCCGAAGACTCTCCGTCAAGGCCGGACCACTCCTGTGTTTCGAGTTCAAAAAACCGGTCGCGTGTCTGTGCGTCCATCACGACGAACTCAACCTCGGCGTCAGCCCCGAGCGGTGCAACTCCCTTGTTCACACGCTGGGCGAGCATGGACTTGATGGCCTCTGGGATAGCGGGCATCGGAATTGCCACATCAACAGCTGCGGTCTCGCCATCGACGGTAACGTCATCGATCATTCCCAGCTCAACGAGTGACGCGTCGATTTCAGGGTGTGTCACCTCATCGAGCGCCTCTACCACGGCATCGGCGGTCACCTGATCACTCATGTACAGCCCTACACGGCTCGACACAAAGGACGCGTCGAACCCGGTCGTACGCCGTGGTTAGCAAAACACTCATTTGTATTAATAACAAAGCCCCCAGTATCATGGTGGCCGATACATTCAATTCAGACGCCGCGTGGTTTCAAGAAGTGATGCCGGAGGGGCTTCCTGTCGACGAAACGACGGTCGTCTCTGGACCGGGCGGCTCTGGCAAGCCGCTGCTCGGTCTGTCGGTTGTCAGTGACTGGCTGGCAGCCGGCGGCTCGGTGGTTGTCGTGTTGACCAACTCAGGACGGGCCTTCGTTGATGAGACGATGGCCGAACTCTATGACATCGATCCACGCGAGATGGACGTCGATATCGCGTGGGTTGACTTTGATCCCGAGCAGGAGCCGTCGGTCAACGCCATTGAGCAGGTTGGCCCACATCGGTGGCAGGCAAACGTACTTGATCCGGCGGTCTGGCAGACGAGCATCGATCGGGCGGCCGAGTCCCTCCCTGGCGATGGCCCGGGCACCCTTGTCTTTGGCGTGGCGTTGAACCTGCTGTTGTTCTCCCCAACCTACCAAGACGACATCCGTGAGGCACTCGTCGACACCGCAGCAGAGCAGACCGACCGGACCGTGTTGCTCACGGTCAGCACCTCGGCATTCGCCGACCAGATCAGCACTGTCGAAGACGCCGCCGATACCGTATTGATGGCGGGGATGGAGGACAAGCAACTCCAGTTACGCGGGGTCCGTGGTGACAGCGTGTCGGTGACGACCGACCCGGTGGATGTCCCCTTCACGCCGGAAGAACTCGGGCGTGTCAAGGAGATTGCCGAGGCCAACCGCGACGAGCTCATTCCGACGATCAAAGGCATTTGAGACTCGATAGCCAGGTGTGAGAACTTCTCAAGAACGCACCGATCGACACCACGGAACTCTTGACATCCTCCCCGCCCTGAAGCGCGGGGTTTTAGTTCCATAATTGAAAGAGTGATCAAACGGACCTCAACCACGACGACACACGCATCAATATGACTGCCTCCGTACTCCTCCTCGTGACCGATGGCGTACACCCCGATGGGGTTGTATACCCGGCTGAACGCCTGCGCGAGGAAGGCTGGTCCATCACGTATGCGAGCCCCGACGGTCAGCCGGTGAAGGGAGCAACCGGTGGCACGCTCTCTGTCGACAAGGCGCTCAACGCCGTCACCCCAAACCAGTACGACCTCCTGCTATTCCCGGACGGTCTCAAGCGACCAGCAAGGTCACTGCGTCAGCGCCTATCCAGGGTGATCGCCGCCGTGGAGACCGTCGGCACCATCGGAACGGGGATCAAAGCGACAACTGACACGGCGGTACTTGAGGGACGACAGGTCACCTGTCCGCCGTCGCTAAGGACGCCGGTTGAGGGGGCTGGTGGGAGAGTAATCGACGATCCAATCGTCGTCGATGGGCCGCTGGTCACGGCACGAAGTCGCGAACACCTCCATGGCTGGGTACACGCCGTGCGCGACGCGGTGACGACACCGACTATTGGGTCTAAGTACGAGCCGATTGGGGTGATTCACTCGCCATTCGATCAGCAGATCGGCACCCCCATTCAGCCGGCGTACTCCGAACGAGTCGGCGTGATTGATCTTGACGAGCGATATGCCGCCGGCCTGCGCAATGTCGAGTCCTTTTCGCATCTGTATCTCATCTATGCGTTTCACGAGGCCGACGCATACGACCTACAGCCAATGCCGTTCAAACTCGACGAGCGCCGCGGACTGTTTGGGACACGGGCACCCAGACGACCGAATCCGATCGGGCTCTCAATCGTACGCTTGGAGGCAGTTGATGGGACCAACCTGTCGGTCTCCGGGCTTGATGTTGTCGACGGCACGCCACTTCTGGATCTCAAGCCGTACGTGCCAGAATACGATGATGTCCCGGACGCAACGGGCGGCTGGGTGGCGGACCTCCCCGAACAGACTCGCCAGCGAGCCGATGACAGCTTTCTTGATCTCTGATCGGCTCAGAGGGCTCCGCGTCGATCCAGGACCTTCCCCGAAAAGGATAAGCGCACCTGTTTGCGTCGGCCATTAGTACGCGACTTGATGAGCTTCTGGGTTTCGAGTTCGTTGACGTGACGCGTGACGGTGCTCTTGGCGGCATCGACTTGTTCGGTAATGGTCGAGAGATCGGTCCATCCGTCATTATCGCTGATCGCCGCGAAGGTCCGCCCCACATTGTCGGGGATAGTCGGGCTAAGCGCCGGCAGATTCCACTGGCGCACATCACCTGAGAGATCGCTGAAGAATAACACCGTATCGACCAGCGGCCGCGCGGTGAGTGTCGCGAGCGTCATCGGCAAGAGCACATCGCGTGCGCCACCCCCCAGACAGACCACCCGTTCGCCGTCGGCGGCCCGGAGGAGATCGACGCTCTCAAGAACTGCTGCTTCAAGGGACTGGTGAGCGATTTCGACGGTCGAAAATCTGACATCCGGTTCAACCTCCTCAAGGAGATTCTGGACATCGTTGATCGCCTCAGTAGCCCGATCATCGGGCTCGGCGTCCGGCCGGATGAGCACCACCCGATCCTCCTCGTCGACCCCATAGTTCAGTGTCGGTCGGGTAACGCGCCGACTGTCAAACCCGACCGTTGCAAGATACGTTCGCATATTAACGTGATAGGTACAAATGATGATAACGCTATCGTTGAGGTTCAGTTCCGTTTTCGTGCATTACTGCCGGTATGCGTCCACTATTGCGGAAAGAAACATCTAACAACATACTTATGGATGAAGAAACAACCCACGTGTG
>JBKHFN010000174.1:0-3940 GCA_046540195.1 Salinarchaeum sp. | reverse complement strand
CGACCTCAACGAGTGGGACGACTACGCCGTTGAGGAGGCCGTCCAGCTCAAGGAGGCCCGCGACGAGGATGTTGAGGTGGTTGTCGTCGCGATCGGCCCCGAGCGTAGCGAAGAGACCATTCGAATGGCCCTTGCGAAGGGGGCTGATCGGGCGGTTCGGATCTGGGACGACGCTCTTGCAGACCCTCCGCTCCTCGACGTGCGCACCCAGCGGACGGTGCTGGCCGCCGCACTCGAGGCCGAGAATCCGGATCTCGTCCTGACCGGTGTACAGGCCAGCGACGACGCATTCGGTGCGACCGGCGTTGCGCTCGCTCATGCCCTCGACTACGAATGGGCTGCAGTCGTTAACGATCTCGATGTGGTTGATCCTAGCGAACCAGCAACTGTCCACCGAGAACTCGAAGGTGGCCTTGAGGAAATAACCGAGGTCAATCTCCCGGCCGTTTTCACCATTCAGACCGGGATCAACGAGCCACGCTACGCGAGTTTGATGGGCATTCGACAGGCCCAAAGCAAAGAACTGCAGGTGCTGGATCTTGATGATCTTGGAGTTGATCGGGATGCGGTCACGCCGGCTCTCGAACTCGAAACGATGTACAAGCCGACCTCTGAGAGTGACGCCGAGATGATCGAGGGGGGACCGGACGAGGCGGCCGACGAACTTGCTGAGATTGTTCGTGATGCGGGGGTGGTCGAGGGATGAGTGACGTACTGGCGGTCGCCGAACACCGCGAGGGCGAACCGCGTGATGAGAGTTACCGAGTCATCACCGCTGGCCGCGAATTGGCCGCTGAGACCGGTGGCACGTTACATCTGGCCGTAATTGGCGGTGATGCCGACCGACTCGCTGAGGATCTCGCTCGTTCGGGGGTCGACCGGATCCACACGTTGTGTCACGAGCAGGCGTTCAACCACGATCGCTACGTTGAGGCGATCGAAGCCGTCGTCAGAGACGTAGAGCCACAGTTCGTGCTTGCTCCCAACAGCGTCAACGGCATGGACTACGCGCCAGCGGTGGCAACGGCACTTGACTGGCCAATCGTGACTGACGCTATCGATATTGCCTACGACGGGACGCTGACCGCGACTCGCGAGATGTACGGCTCGAAGGTCCAAACCGATGTACGCGTGTCCGAGCCGGAGGCAGTCGTAACCGTCCGTACCTCCGAGTGGGAGCCTACGGAAGCCGCCGGCGAGCCCGCGATCACCTCGATTGAGATGGCCGAAGCGGACTCTCCCGGTTCGCGTGTGCTTGATATTGAGGAGACAGGGTCGGGCGATCTGGATATCGCGGAGGCGGAGTTCATTGTCTCTGTCGGCCGGGGCATCGAAGAGGAAGGGAATCTCGCGCTGATCGAACGGCTCGCCGAGACAACAGGCGCGACACTGGCAGCCTCGCGACCGATCGTTGACAACGGCTGGCTGCCCTCAAGCCGACAGGTCGGCCAGTCCGGCAAGACAGTCGAGCCAGATGTCTACATCGCGATTGGCATCTCAGGGGCTGTCCAGCACCTCGCCGGCATGAAACAGGCCGACACGATCATCGCGATCAACACGGATCCCGACGCCCCAATCTTCGAGGTAGCCGATTATGGGATCAATGGCGACCTCTTTGATGTCGTTCCGGCGTTGATTGAGGAGTTCGGCGGGACCCCTCCGTAGTTGGCAGCTATTTTTGCGGTCGATACATCGCCTATCCGAGAGTCCTGACCATCGGCTGGACCGACTGATTCAGCTCTAGTGAACGGTAACACCGATTGATTTCCGTAGATCCGGTGTCAAAGCCAGATCTCCGGGCGATATGCGCCGACTATTCGGCACAGTCGAATAAGTGATTGTCCGAACACCAACATGTGTTGTGACGTTTCGAATTTTCCCGGCGGTTGACCAGATGTCTTTTTATTTCCCATGGTAACTATCAAGCGATGACAGCGCGCGACTCTTCGCGAGGGCGCTCCGGTAAGGTCGCGAGATTACTACAGGAACGAGAGCTTGACGCCGTCGGTGACGAACTGGTCACCTACTGGACAGCCGAGGATGATCGCCAGAAGAGCCTCCGAGAGCTGGCACAGTATGTTAACGAGCGATTGGTTGAGGACTTTCTGCGGGCGGCCGGGCACCCGCCGCTCACCGGTGAACCGGCGAACTACTACCGCATTCTCACCGCGGACGATGTCAGCAGCGGGACCCGAATTCAGGCCGAGCGACGACTTGAGGACCTAGGCGTTGATGTCGACGCCCTTCGCTCCACGTTCGTCTCCCGACAGGCCGTCCACACGTATCTGACCAGTGAGCGGGGCATCCAGTATGAGCACAAGTCGACGGACGACCGTCGCCAGACAATTGACCGGCTGAAGGGTCGGCTTCGATCGGTTGCCGCCACGGCGGCTGCCGACGTATCCGAATCCACCCCAACGGTGAGTGTCATGGTCCGCGTCGAGTGTCCGAAATGCAGTCGTCAGGTGCCGATAAGCGAGTTTCTTCAATCGGAGGGCTGTACAGAGTCTTAACTATGACAGTACTACTGATGTCATAGATATCGAGGCAGCGACGACGCACCGACGGCATCGGCAGACTTTTTTCGTAACCGCCGCTCGGGCGAACGTATGGACGATACCCAGCGTGTCGAGCGAACAGCGACCTTCGAGATTGAGCATATCGGAGGGGTCGACACGACGACGGTCACACTCACACCGGGTGTTACCGTGCTCGCCGGCCGAAACGCCACTAATCGGACCTCCTTTCTACAGGCGATCATGGCGGTGATGGGGAGCGATCAGGCGAGTCTCAAAGCCGACGCAGACGAGGGGTCCGTCACGTTGACTGTAAGCGGAAACACCTACCACCGGCGGCTTTATCGTCAGAAGGGTCACGTCCAGACAGAGGGTGATCCGTATCTTGAGGATCCGACAACGGCAGAGCTGTTCGCGTTTTTGCTCGAATCGAACGACTGCCGTCGGGCGATCGTCCGCGAGGGCGACCTCCGAGACCTGATCATGCGTCCGGTCGACACGGAAGCCATTGCGCGTGAGATCGACGAACTTGAGCGCGAACGGGCAGACGTCGACGACCAACTCGAGAAGCTATCTCATCTCGATGACCGGCTCCCAGAACTTGAGGCCGAACGACAGGCGCTTGCGGACCAGCTCGCAGACAAGCGTGAGACTCTCGCCAACAAGCGTGCCCAACTGGAGTCCGCTAACCGTGATATCCAAGCGTTGCGTACGGATAACGAGGAACTCGACGCGGCACTCGAAGAGCTTGAGGACGCCCGATCGCAGTACGAGCGTCTCGAACGAAACATCGAGACTGAACGCGAGAGTATTACCGCACTAGAGGCCGATAAGGCCGAGTACGAGGCGGAACTTGAGGAGCTTACTGGAGCCGATCAAGACAGTATTACTGACATCGAGCACGAACTCAGCCAACTCCGCGAGCGAGTCGACCATCTCGAACGCACTACCGCGGACCTCCAGTCACTCATCCAGTTCAACGAGGACGTGCTTGCGGGCGATGCTGACCTGCTTGAGGAGCTGCGAACCGAACCGGATGACCCTACAGACCGGCTACTCGAAGACTCGGTCACCTGCTGGACCTGTGGGTCAACGGTCTCGTCCGAGCAGATCGAGTCGGCACTTGACTCGCTACGGTCACTCCGCGAAGAGAAGATGACGATGCGTGAGTCGCTTGAAGAGGACATTGACGATCTTGAATCCCGCAAACGAACGCTTGAGTCACAGCGTGATCAACGACAGCGTCTTGAGCGGTCACTCTCCGAGACCGAACGTGAGCTTCGCGAGCGACGCACAACCCTCGACTCGCTGATTGAGCAACGCGACGAACTTGAAACAACGATTGCATCACTCGAAGCCGAGGTTGAGACGCTCCAGGCGGACATTGATGAGACGGTACTCGATCTTCAGGAGACGGTGAATCG
>JBKHFN010000173.1:0-3944 GCA_046540195.1 Salinarchaeum sp. | reverse complement strand
CGCCAGTAACCGGTATGACGAGTCGATTGACATCACCGAGTACCTTGATTTGACGAATGATACGGAGTGTTGCCCACAGTATCGGGCGCTAAACGAAGCGATTGAGGACGAACAGTTCGACCTGGTTGTCGTTGAACGACTTGAGGCCATCGCTCGCCTCGGTGCTGGCGAGGTGGAGTCGTTCATCCAACATTGTCTGCTCTATGGGACTGGTATTGAGGGTCTTGATGTGGGACTCGAAATTTACGTCCGCGACGGTCAGTTCAAAGAACGACTCTACAGCATGGTCGCCGAGGTCATGGACCGACTCGCGACGATCCAGCGTGAACAGATGTTCGAACAGCTCAGTTCTGGTGTCCGGGCCGCACAGGAGGCCGGCAAGTGGACTGGCCGACCGCCGCGTGGATTCACTGTTGACGATGACGGCTATCTCCGATTGGACGTCACCGAGTACCTCGAAACCCGCCACGCAATCGCGCGGATTGAGCGCGGGGATAGCAAACGGGCGGTCGCCAAGGACACGGGCATTGCCCGCTCGACACTCCGACGACTGTACGAACAGCGTCGGGAGTTGTATCTCGGAGCGACCAGCGACAACGACCGTGTCGACGAGGCGCTTGAGGAGTTCCCGGATATTGACGACATCTCTCGTGACACCGGAGGGCTTGACGCCCGGATTCGCCACATTATTCAGGACGAACTTGGGTAGTCCGCTAGACCGTCCAAGCCGGTGTTGGCACTAGGGCGGGGTAGTTCACGTCGACCGGTCGGGTGTGACAGCGAGCACCGGTACATCCGTTCCGCGCCGAACGCGGGGGATGACCGACCCCGGTGTGACGACGCGCTTGATCCCCCGGCGTCGCGGTGCTCCAAGAATCACCAGATCGACGGGATGGGTCTCAACGAACGAGCGCACCTCCCGATCGGTTCGCCCGTATCGGAACCACCGGTTTGTTTCGACACCAACGCGGTCAGCCATCTCGATCGCCTCTGCAATCGCTTCCTCGCCTTCCGACTCGGCCCTTCGGAGTGCAAAGTCGTTGTGCTCAGGCGTGTCGACGACATAGAGCACATCGATGGCGATTGTCTCGTTGCCGGCGAGCTTGAGTGCTGTCTCCATTGCCGCCAGTCCAGACCGTTCGCCGTTAACGACTACAAGCGGGCGTGGAACGCTCCCGCCGAGTACCGCCTGCTGGAGACGCCCAACCTCCGTTGATGAATCGGAACGTACGTTGGTGTCGGTGGACATTGATATAGCAAATTCAGGGGATCTACCGGGAAAAGTGTTTCATGTACATTATTTTTGGCGATATCACATACGATCATTATTTTTCCGGTGTGTCGGGACAGTTGTTAAGTCGTTCAAGCGGTTGTCGGTAGACAATGACAGACGATCGCGAGGCCTGCGGTCGCTGTGGGGTCTCGATAGTTGTTGATGCGGCCGTTGACGAGGATGAGGAGCAGCGTGACCCTTACGGTGAGGACCGGATCGAACTTGACGAAACGACACTCCGTCGCGTCTCGCCGGCGGCGTATCTTGAGTCCGTGACCGATCGTCTTAACCGGTTGACCGAGCAGCTCGTCTGGAACCGGTAGCTACCGCTCGTCAGCAGGTATATGAGGGGAACTCCGCGGGGAAGGAGCGTGTGACAATGGTCCCCGAGGCGATCCGGAGAGGTCCGGACACCGTCAACCGAACCTCTCTATTCCATACTGGGATGCGCTGGCACTTATATTTCGCCCGACCTTGGTGAAAGTGAAGGTGTTGCCGCCTTTTGACCGCCCTCACGTGGTCGCATCGGGATCGATGCGCCACCGTCCGCCGAGCTCGTCGCGGGCGTAGTCTTGGTACGAGCCGTCCTTGAAGACCGTCACCCGTCCGTTCTCCTCACTAATGGTTACCGCCGCAAGCACCTCATCACGCACGGAGACTTCAACCGCACTGAGGTGCTTGGTCCCCATCCAGTCGGCATACTCGATGTCGTGGTCAGCAATCTGACCGCCGCTAAGCCCCTTGATCCGGACCATTTGCTCCTGGATTGTCCCGTCTGCTGCCACGACCACCGCGCCGTCACGGTTGAGACTCACCTCGTGAGCGGCCTCGAAGAATCCGTCGGGAGCCTCGGGCACAATCCGACAGTCATCGACCGGCCACGTGTTCGCTCCAAGCGGATCGGCGAACCCCTCGTAGCTGGCGCTTGAGATCACGACGAAATACAGCCCTGGACCGGTCACGTACTGTTCCTCCCATCGATCGAAATCAACACTGATGCTCTCAGAGACATAGAAAATTACGTCGATCAGATTCGGTACTGTATCGTACTCCGCATGGAGCGGGTCATCCGGGGTCATTGCCAGTGATGGTTCGACCCTGTGTCCGAGCCCCCTAATCTCTTTTCGCGTAGTCTTCTGCCTACGCTTAATTTGCTGGGGGCCCAAACTGCTGTGTATGCGGGCCGTTCGCATTCACGATCACGGTGGACCGGAGGTATTATCGGTTGAGGACATTCCCCGACCGGAGCCCGGACCGAATGAGGTGCTTGTTGAGGTTGCGGCGGCTGGGGTCAACCCGGTCGATACCTACTTTCGGGTGGGATCATACACGCCGGTGGAGCTCCCCTTTACGCCGGGCGTTGATGTTGCCGGAACAGTCGTCGCAACCGGATCAGCTGTTGAGACGATCTCGGTTGACACCCCGGTGCTCGGCACCGGTATCGGAAACGCCACCCACCAGGGAGCGTACGCCGAGTACGCCGTTGTCCCGACCGACCGCCTCGTTCCGCTTGCCGGCGACGTTGACCTGCAGATGGCCGGAGCAGCGGGTGTTGTTGGCTGTACGGCCTGGCGAGCGTTGGTCGATCACGCCGCCCTTGCTCCGGCGGAGTCCTGTCTTGTCCATGGAGGCGCCGGCGGTGTCGGTCACGTGGCCGTCCAGATTGCTGCCGCGATGGGGGCAACCGTCATCACAACAGCGGCGCCGACGTACCACGACACCCTCGCTGATCTCGGTGCGGACGTCGTTCTTGACTACGAGCGCGATGATCTTGCGTCAGCGGTCCGTGAGGCGGCCGACGGTGGGGTCGATGTGGTGCTTGATCACCGTCTCGATGAGTATCTGCAGTTCGACGCCGATGTTGCCGCAACCAGTGGACGGGTCGTTGGCATCGGTGAGAACCGCCCAGATCCGGGCTTCAGCGACGACGGTGTCGCCCGCTCGAAGGATGTCTCTTATCATTTTATGAGCATGTTTAACACACCTGATCTCCGGGACCCGCTTGGTGGCGTCGCACAGTTTATGGCTACCGACCGCCTCAGCGTCCACATTGCCGACTCCTATCCACTTGACGCGGCGGCGACCGCCCAGCAGGCGGTGCTTAAGGAGAGCTATCTCGGCAAGCTGGCCATTTCCCCTTGATCCCATCCGAAGGAAGACATCTTTGCCCTTCCCTGTGTAACCGACAGACATGTACCGGGTGCTCGTCGGCATCGACACGGACGAACGACGCGCAAAATCACAGGCACGTGCGATCGCTAACTTGCCGAACGCGTTCGAATCGGTCACCGCGTTACTCATGCACGTATTTGGCGACAATCCAGAGGGAGCCTCCGTCGGTCAGGTTGGCGCGGTCCGGCGTGCCAAGGAACTGCTTGAGGCCGAGGGGGTTGAGACCGAGCTCGTTGAGGGGAGCATCGAACCGGCGACGGCACTCATCGAGACGGCCGACGAGCGGGATGTCGACCTCATCTGCGTTTCGCGACGGAAGCGGAGCCCAACCGGCAAGGTGATCTTCGGGAGCACGACCCAGTCGGTCCTGCTTGGCACCGACCGGCCGGTGATGAGCGTCGGGATTGGTGACTATGGCGGCGTCCACACAGAGGACTGACGCGGACATCGGCGCTGGCGGGCAGTTTTTTGTCCCCGTTGGACCACACGTCGAGTATGG
>JBKHFN010000172.1:0-3961 GCA_046540195.1 Salinarchaeum sp. | reverse complement strand
TCAGGAGAAAGAAGAGATTTGCGCGTGTCTCGAAGAGATTCGCGAGCAGAATCCGCTCTAGTAGTTCACAGAAGTATTGGGTACGTCATCTAGAAGGTATCCGGTTCATGCGCCTCGTTCTTCCGAGTCTCTGTTCCAGTTCACCCAGAAGTTCTGTGGGTCACTACAGGCGCAGGTATTCTCCTTGATTCTCTATAACACCCGCCGGATGGACCATCGTCGCGAGGCCGACGACGAAGAACCCGGCCCGGACTATCCACCGAATCGTCCGGTTGTCTAACTCAAAGGGGAAGTTGATGCCATGGATCATCACCACCGCACCGGCGAGGGCTGTCGGCGTGAAGTTGCCGGCGACGATCTCGGGGTGATAGGGGGAACGAGAATGGGGGGACAAACAGCGGTGCCGAGATCTTAAACCTTGCACGACGATGAATATAAATAATTATTCCTTCTAGAGCAGGACTCGGTGAACAAGTGGTCAGTGAATATACCGATGAGGAAAACAACATGATTGTGCAACGGAAGGACAAGAGCACTCCTATGAGTGGTAGGCTGCGTCGGTCCGGTTGGCAACGACGGCCGGTGTTCTATAAACAAACCAGATGAGTGCAACGGCGCACACCCCCGATCCAGCGAGAAGGCTCCAGCCCGCCCAGTAGCCGACCGTGTCGACGGCGAGTCCAAAAACCGGTGGAACAACCAGTCCGCCGGTCGTGATCGCTAGTTGGCCGCCGCCGGTCGCCGCCCCAATCTCGTCAGGACCGACGAGTGCGCCCAGACATGAATAATACACACCGGTGTTGCCAAGCGCAAACGCACCGAGTGCGCCGAAGGCAAGCGTCGCTCCAAGAAGCGAGTTGACGCGCGCGACGACTACAAGGAGACCGGCGCCAACGAGTGTCTGCATCAGTAGGACAGCGGCCGTTCGTCGGTGTTGCATACCCGGTAGACGATCACAGATCCAGCCAAAAACGATGCGGCCGACGCTTGCAGTGACCTGTACCAGCGCGAGGATCACGCCACCAGTAGCCACGGACGCACCGAGAGATTCCTCAACGTACAGAACAGTGTACGCCGTCGTGGTGAAGATAACCGCTCCAACGAAGAAGCCGGCCGCAACAAGCAACAGGTACGGGCGATTCTGCGAGAGGGCTCGAAAACTGGGCATTGTCGCCTCGTTATCGCCATCAGCGGCCGGATAGAGCGTCCAAAATAGGGCGGCAACAGTGGCGGCGGCAATCCCGGCGACGTAGAAGCCGGCATCCCACACCAGCACGCCAGCGATGCCTGTCACAAGGAGCGCACTCAGGCCACTCCCAGCGGTGACGCCCACCTGTTTGATTCCCATAGCGAGGTTTCGGTGGGTGTCAGCGATACGATCAAAAATTGCCTTGTTCGTCCCCGGCATCGCCGTGCCATAGAGGATCCCAACAAGGAACACCGCTACTAGTAACGACCAGTACGACCATGAGAGTGCAACCCCAATCGAGCCGAGCGCTAGACCAGCTAAGCCAACCGTGAGTGTTCGCCGTTCGCCGAACCGGTCGGTTGCGACCCCTACCGGGAGCAACGATACCGCGTACCCGAGCGAAAGCGCTGTGACAATCAGCCCAACCAGAAACCGCGAGACGCCGAACTCGCTCCGGAAGAACGGCGTGGCCGCAAAGATCGCGTAGTAGCTGACGCTGGCGGCAATCTGCCAGAGCGTTACCAGGCCGATGAGGCGTTTTGCGGACGGACTCATCGCCGCCCCCCCAGGCGGTGGCACGTGGTGAAGCCCCTCGTCCGATCAGTCCCGACGGTTGACATCGACACGGTCGCGAATCTGCTCAAACGAGCCAGTCTCAGCGAGTTCCTCAATGCGTTCCTGAAGATGTTCCTCGCACAAGCCGACTTTGATACCGTCGGATTCGGCCGCGTACGTGGCCGGATTCTCACAGTAATGACACTGCATGGAGTCACCGTAGATTGGCTGCGATGGAGTTTGAATGCTGTGGCTCACCGCGATCAGGTAGCGTGACGCTCAATAGCCGCGCGGATGGCCCGGTACTCCGACGCGTCCATGCCAGCATGACCAAGCCGGTCGTCGTGGGCATCCGAGCCGCCAGTCGGAAGTAACTCGGTGGTGGAAAGCAGCCGGTCGATCCGGGCCGTGTCGACGGATCGGCCATACGGGTAATGACGTTCGACGGCATCAAGACGGTTGACGAGTGCGAGCGCCATCTCGGGATCATCGTATCGGAATGGGTGGGCAAGACCAACGACAGCACAGGCATCGGTGAGTAGCCGTCGGCCGCGTTCGAAGGAAGGGACTGCCCGCGGGCGATAGCAGGGATCACCTCGGCCAATGAGGGTCTCGAAGGCGTCCGTCTCGTCGTGTTGACACCCCGGGTGTGTCGCGATGGCACGAGCGAGATGAGGCCGACCGATGCCGTCGAATGGTTCAATGTCAAGCGTGATCCCGAGGTGGTCTTCGACGCAGTCGATCATCGCGGCGGCCCGCTGGCGGCGATCCGCAGCAAGCCGCTCGCATTCGCGACGTAGTGCGTCAGTCGGAGTGACGCCGTAGCCGAGCAAGTCCACGCGCGCACCGGTATCCGTCTCAACCCGGAGCTCAATGCCACTGATGACTGTCACACCCGCCTGTTCGACGAGTGGTCCATCGAGGTCAGCATGAACCCGGTCGTGATCGGTTAGCGCCACGGCATCCAGTCCGGCGTCGGCGGCGACTGCTGGAACGGCTGTGGGCGACAACTGACCGTCAGAACGCGTCGTATGGACGTGGAGATCGGCGACAGGCATACGTGTGCTTGACGCTACAGCCGGTTAACGCTCTGGGGATAGTGAGGTGATACTGGCGTCGAACGGAAAATATTTATAATTATCTTTAGAATGGATTTGATATGCAACTGAACGGTACGGCCGATCGGATCAACGCCGAAAGCTATCCCGTGACGACCGAGGAACTCATCGCCAAGCATGGCGATCACGAGATCGAACACCAAGGCGGCACCGAATGCCTACGTGAGGTCCTTGAGCGAACCGAATCGGAGGTCCACTACACCCCGGATGACGTTGTGTTCAGCATCTACTCGGGAGTGTCGGGCGACGCTGTCGGTCGTCGCGGATACTGTGACCGCGATCCGACTCCGCCGGGCGTGCCACGCGAACAGCTTTCGTTCTGAGATCCTCTGTTTTCGGTCCCAAGAGCGTGGTCGATAGCCACGCTTGAGCGCCTCCAATCCGAAAGGGGTGGGCTTCCGACCGCTGCGCGTCAACCATGTTAAGAGAGTCGCGAATCTGGCGTGTCGTCACGCGTGATCGATCGTTACATTCAATACAGACACCGTGCAACACGAGACCTGTTATCATGTCATTGGGTGCCTATGACGAGGACGAACACGAGCGTCGTGAGGAGAAGTCCACGCACGTTGACGCCGCCTTCGACGATCATCGGCACGTATACCAAGGCACCGTCGAGTACGACAACGGCGAGTCAACGGAGGACCTCCTCGAGACCTTCAAGGACATCAAGTCCTGACCGGTCCAGTTTGGATCGGGGACAGGTTATTTTCCGCCCGCCGCCGAGGTGGGGCCATGGCAACGAAGGAGTGCGCGGGGTGTGGCCGTTCGGTACGGATTGCCGGTGGGGCCGGGACGCTGTGGTCCTTTGAGGACGGCGGCCCAGAGGGTATGACGCTTGAGCTAACCGATGGAACCGAGGCGTTTCTCTGCTTTGCGTGTATCGAGGCCCTCCCCGAGAATCCGGCCACAGCCGACATCGCTGAGTTACCGGAGCGAGACGACGATACGCCGGTCGACGACGGAGGCAGTGACGCCATCCTCGTTGGACTCATCGTCGGAGGGATCGTTGCGGCACTCGCGACGCTCATCACAGGGGAGTTGGGGCTGTGGGGATCGATCGGGTTCGCGGCTGGCTTTGGGACAGTCGTCGCAATCG
>JBKHFN010000171.1:0-3964 GCA_046540195.1 Salinarchaeum sp. | reverse complement strand
TCGGTCGGATCGGTCGTCCGGCCTTCGTCGAGGGTCCGGACGAACCGGAGTTGACACCGGGTCGACATCGGATCACGCCGGCGAGGACTCGCCGGCAACCATCGCGGCGAGTCAGAAACCCTCCGGTGGCTGGATCAACTGTATCCGCATCGTGGATCCTCAGGCTACACCCGCAACTATTCACGATGGGTTCACTCCCCAAAGGGGGAACCTCACAGCTTGAGCCGTGGATAATTATCAGAGAGACAATGTTAAGAAACGTGTTCGATAGCGATCTCAGGAAGCGAGTGTGTGGCTGGGTGAAATTCAGCGAATGACGAATCGTTCGTAAGGATCGTCGGCTCACGGTCGCGGTGTTTGAACGCGAGTACGAGGATCGGAACGTCCTTGGGCTGAATGCCACAGACCCGAACAAGTGTCTGGACGACGGACGCTGATCGGTGTTCCCGCAAGAGTGCGTCGCTCATATCTCGACTCGACGGTGCCTCAATGAGGCCCGTCATGCGGGTTAGTCGCGTCAGAAAACTCGTTTTAACAGTATCCCGATCCGCTGCGGAGAGACTCTGCGTCCGGTCGAACGCGGCCAGCGCCTCCTGAACCATATATGCGTTAATGGCTGAAGTCGTTTCGCCACGGTCAATCGCGGCAAGCTGATCCGCTGCCTGCTCGTTCGTTTGGAGCGTTCCAAATACCCAGAGGTTCGTATCGAGAATGATCACGTCTCGGATCCGTACACCTGTGTGGCGGTCTCTTCGCGGGCCTCTTCGACAGCTCGCTCAAGATCGTTTGCGTCGACTGCGTCTCCAAGGGCCGCGAGTGTGGCGTCAATATCACTGTCAGACTGGCGGCTCTGTTCAGCCTGTGCCAGCAGCTGTTCGAGTCGCAGCGCAGCGACGGCCGTATCGTCGTTAAGATCGCGAAGATGAGCGCGGCAAGCCTCTTTGATGAACTCGCTTTTATTGGTGTAGATCCCCGTTTCTTCGAGGAATCGCTCAATTTCGGAATCCAATTCGACCGGGAATTTAACGCTGACACTCGCGTATTTCATGGTAGTACTATCGTATTACGACTATTTAATTCCTATCGATGAGGGAGTCCTCAAGCGGGTGTACACCTGTGCGACTGGGTCGGTCGGATCGGCCGGCCGGCCCTCCTCGAGGGCCCGGACAAACCGGAGTTGACACCGGGTCGACATCGGATCACGCCGGCGAGGATTCGCCGGTACCTATCGCGGCGAATGATAAACACCCGCACAGAGTAGGGATAATCGATACCCGCTGGAGGGCCAAGCAATGAGGTGCTGGTGGACGAGCGTGCCACCGGTGTCAGAGGCCATCCGTCCGTCATGGACTAGATCCCTCGTGTGGGGCGTGCTACACCCTTTCCCGCCCCCCTCACCCGTGTTGTTCGTAACGAGAAGCGGCACGACAGTGGCCTCGGATGGGCCAACACGAACAGCACCTCTCACGAATCCAGGGTTGCGGAGGTTCGTACGCCGCCGTACGCTCTCAGGGCAGCTGTCCGGTACTCACTCAGCAGGGGGTGGCACCACCCGGTGCCCACACGGCCGACAGACCGCCGTATCCGGCCCGCACACGATGAGGACGGCGACCGTCTCGCCACAGCGGGGACACTGGTTGTACGTTGCCATCAGCGGCCCTTCCGACGAAGCCGACGCACGTGGAGACACAGGCGACACCGGCGGATGAGTGGGCTGACAGGACGACTATCAATCGACGGGAGATCAAAAGTGGTCATGGCTCCCACCCCGCTCGAGCCCGACAAACCCTACCCGAGCGACACACCGCGTTCCTGGAACACCGTCTCGAACCCACGGTCGGCAACCGCCGTCACGAGCGCGGTGTATTCCGCCCGCACGGTCGGATCTTCGACGAGTTCGCGAAACCGACTCTCGAAGCGCCGCCCGTGGGCCGTCCGGCGTTTGTCCGACCGGTCATGCGCCGCCTCGTGACAGAGCACGAGAAAAATATCGTGGGTCCACGCTAGCCGGTTGGCACTCGTCACGGCCGAGTCGGTTACCACGATCCGGCTGTGGCCGTCCGTCCACGCGTCCGGCGTCGCTTCACCCCACTCAATGGTCCGATCAACACCGATGGCGTCGGCGAGCGCCCGCGCAAACAGGAGGTATCGCCCCTGACGCGTCGACAGTGCGGCATCAGGGAGGCGGGTGTACCCCTGCCAGACGCCTGCCTCCTTGGCCCGCGTTGCGACATCGAAGCAGCTCGGGAGTGACACGGCAGCGTCATCGCCACGACCGGCACTCACGAGCTGGGCGGTCGCCGAATCGCTGGTGTCAAGAATGATCGCCCCACGTTCGACCAGGGCGTCTGCCCCGTGATCGGCACCGTCCTGCCACGCGATCTGGGGTGCCGCCTGAATCCGGGCGAGACTCACCGGCGTCTCGGTGACGAGCTCGAAGAGCTTCCGGTCACGCCACCGGTCGCGGCAGTCGGCGTCGCTGGTGAGCAGTTCGGTCATCATCGCTCGCGTCTGATCGGTGAGCGCGTCGTCGCGCAGCTGATCGTACAGCGTGACGCGCGCCTCATCGAGCGCGTCCTGGATCCGGGCCCACCGTTCACACCCCGACTGAACGGCTGTCCGCGCGAAGTTCAGCGTGAGGTTCCCCTTCGAGACGACGACCCCGCCCACGCCGGCGTCGTGATCGGTGGTGACGTACAGCCCGTTGCTGTATATCGCGAGTTCCGGAGTCGGCGTCTGCTCAAGCGCGAGGTACGCGTCTGGCGTTTCGCGAGTGACCGTCACCCGACTCTCATCGACCGCATCGAACGGATGGCCACGACCGACGGGCTCGCCGTTGACAATGACCGCCACGCCGGTCCGAAAGGTGAGATACGCGAATCGCTTCCGGAGCCGCTCGACGATGCGGGGCCACTGATAGCTCTCCGGATTAGGTACCTCGCTCGCGTAGTGGTCGATGGTTACGCAGACGCCGTCGAACGCGTGCGGCGTCTCGACGACAACTCCCTTCCGGCCGCTCGCACAGGCGAAGGGGCCAGTCTCGCGTTCGTTCTGATAGTCGAAACACAGCGCGTGGGTGCCGCTCCAGATACGGACCGCACCTTTGGCGATGATTGCGCCCGTGCCGATCCCCCACTCACCGAGGGTCGCGTCGTCATCGCGGGATTTCGTGCCGGCGCCCAACACGGAGAGATCCCGCATTCCTGTGTGACTGCCGAGATCCACGCCGGTGCCGTCATCACAGACGACCGTCTGCTCGGGTGTGACGCTGACGAGCACGCGGGACGCCCCTGGGCTGTCGACACCGTTTTGGACGGCTTCACGAATCGCGTCTGGGAGGTCCGCCATCTGGTCTTCGATCAGGTACTGTGCGACCTGATCAGTTGTGGTCATCTCAACGGTCTCGGTACAACTGTCGTCGGTCCCGGCTGAATCCGGGGGAGTGGCCTGCTCGGACATGGTGGCCACCCCCTCGGGGCACCAGAGAAACTGAGGCGAGGTATCTACCGGATCAGGGGCTTGATCAGTCAGACCCAGTCATCCACATAGACGACACCTGAAATTTCTTCCTGCGGATACTGCTTCGACATCTGATGTATCGCAGCGGCAATCGTTCGTGCTGAGATAGTCACAGAGTAACAAGGAGGAAGCCCACGGCTTCAGCCGTGGGAGGAATCCGACACTCCCCGCAACAGACGACAAGCGATAGCAATCTGACTCCCCCACACCGCCGTAGCATTTATAAATAAATAAACAAACATGTGAAATACAGATGGAGGATGTGATTCGTACCGTCAAGGTCAAACTCGACGTACCCGACGAACGGTGCGACGACCTCCATCAGACGAAAGAGCAGTTCCTCCACTGTGCGAACACGGCCGCAGCGTGGGCGTGGAGACACCCCGAAGCGCATTGTGTCACCTCGAAACAACAAGCCGAAACCGCACTCTACGATCGACTTCGA
>JBKHFN010000170.1:0-3987 GCA_046540195.1 Salinarchaeum sp. | reverse complement strand
TCAACAAGCGAGTGGCAGTTCATCTGCCCGAGCGCAGTAGGGTGGGGTTGTTGACAAGCGGTGCTAACCGCGTCGACGAGGACGCACTGGCTGATTACTTCGACGCGACGAATGCCCAAAGCGCCGATCCCGAGAGGGTCAAGGAAACCCTCGGCTGGAGCATTGGTGGCGTTCCGCCGTTTTGTCACGAGACGGCGGTGCCGGTACTCCTTGATCGGACGCTCAAATCCTTCGAGACGGTCTGGGCAGCCGCCGGAACACCCGATGCCGTCTTTCCAATCTCGCCCGAACGCCTCGTTGCCATTGTCGACCCGGAACCGGCGGCGGTCGTCGCGTGAGCGGTCAGACCTCGTCGGGGGCCTCAAGGGCCTGTTCGCTGATCCGGACGCCCTTGCCGGCGAGAAACCGCGTCCGTCGACGAGCGAACTCCTCTTCGTCGGTTCCTTTCGTCGCGAGAACGTACACCTGGGCCTTCCCGGCCGGCCGCATTGTCCGACCGGCCCGCTGGGCCCCCTGGCGGCGTGACCCCCCAAGCCCGGAGGCGATAATCGCGACCTCAGCCTCAGGGAGATCGATCCCCTCGTCGCCGACGCGCGAGACGACGAGCGTCTCGAGTTGTCCCGACCGGAACGCCCCAAGGTGGCGCTCACGACGGGCGTGTGGCGTTTCGCCGCTGAGAAACGGTACTCCAAGCGCGTTGGCGATGGCGTCTCCCTGTTCAAGATAGTCAACGAACACCAGCGTCTTCGCCGGGGAAGTTGCCTCAACGAGTGCTTGGACCTGCGGTACCTTTGCCGGGTTGGTTGCTGCCAGCCGTCGACGGTCGTGGCCCTCGGCGGCGACATACTCGTTGCGGGCTGTCTCGGAGTCCCAGGGAAGATACCGGAGTTC
Organism: Salinarchaeum sp.; assembly: GCA_046540195.1. GTDB lineage: Archaea > Halobacteriota > Halobacteria > Halobacteriales > Salinarchaeaceae > CAZFMU01. The sequence continues at coordinate 3,096 of JBKHFN010000170.1, read as the reverse complement.
GATCTCGGGTTCGGCGACGTAACCTGCCTCAAACAGGGCTTCCCAGTCGGTCCCGATTGGCGGGCCAATAAGCGTGTAGATGTCGGTCTCCTTGTCGTCCTCACGGACCGGTGATCCGGTTGTCCCGAGTCGGGCCTTCGACTGGAGTCGGGCACTCCGTCGGGCAATCGGACTCGGGATGTGCTGGCACTCATCGTAGACGATCAGCCCCCATTCACGGGCATCGAAGAGGTCACGATGGCGGTCCATCCCGGCGATCTGGTAGGTTGCGATCGTCACGGGGCGGCGCTGTTTGCGTCCACCGTGGTACTCACCGACCTGTGACTCCTTGAGGGTGGTATTCGCGAGCAGTTCTGTCCGCCACTGCGTGGCCAGCTGTCGGCTGGGAACGAGAATCAGCGTCTCTCCGCCGACCGCGGCCATAATTGCCATCGCGGCGACGGTCTTGCCCGATCCGGGCGGGCCGACGAGCACGCCCGAGCCGGCCTCCTCAAAGCGTTCAACCCAGTCACGCTGGTAGTCTCGCAACTCAAGACTGACCGACAGTTCGAGGGGTTCACCATGCTCAAGTTCGCGATCGTCCCGGACGGGATACCCAGCCTCATAGAGGGTGCGCTTGATCGTGGCGATGGCCTCCTCGGCGACCCAGGCCTCGGTCTCAGAGATCGGTGCCCGGAGGTGGCCCTCCTCAAGCTTCGTCCGGGCAACATCAGCCATCAGCGATTCTGATTCGGCTCTTAAAACGACATAGCCGTCCTCGTGGGTCACCAACCGAAACTTTCCCGCCCGGGTCCACTGATCGATGACCCACTCTTCGAGTCGCGGTGCCCGCTCGGGGAGCACTCCTCGGATCGTCTCCAGGAGCCGGTCAACCGACTCGTAAGGAGCCCCCCAGATGTCCTCGGCACGGATCGTGTAGAGATACCGGCCGTCCTCGACGGTCACCAGCCGGGCAAACTGCGCGCATCGCGCTCGGGTGAACTGCGTCGGGTGGTCAATAACGATCTCCCGGCGGTCCGGGAAGGGAACGACCCGCTCGGTACGAGCGAGATCGTCAACGGTCCCTGGGTAGTATACCACCGGGTCGGTCTCGACGTCGAGCCGCTCGATCTCCCCGGCCTCGACGAGTGGCGCGATTGCCGTCTCGACGGCTGCTTGGGATCGCTCAAGTTCCCGTGCGAGATCGCTGGCAGTTGCGATCGGCCGTCCAAGCGACTGGAGCGCCTCGGTAACCGCGTCCACATCAAGGTCCATCGTGGCCCCAATCTCCTCGGTCGCCCCGGTGTCGCCGTCGTCTGTCACAACTACTCGTTGGGGCTCGACCCGCAAGTGTGTCTCGGCTTTTTGCCGTCGTGTGGATCTCCAGTCGAAACGAAGGGGTGTGACGGGCTACCGCGCCTCAGAATTCGGCGTCGGGTTCAGGGGCGACACCATCGGTGACGTCCACCGCGAATTCCGCTTCGAGCTCGCGGATCCGGTCACGGATGTCGGCGGCCAGTTCAAACTCAAGATTGTCGGCTGCCTCTTCCATCCGTCGCTGGAGGGCCTGGATCTGTTCGGCAGCTGCTTCAGCGTCTGCGGGGGTGCCGTCGATTACATCGCCCGTCTCGGTCTCGGCACCTGGGAGGTTTGTCTCACCGATCGGTTTGTCGATTGTCGTTGGCTCGGTCCCGTGGGTCTCGTTGTACTCCTGTTGGATCCGGCGTCGCCGCTGGGTCTCCTCGATCGCCCGCTCCATCGCGTCAGTCGGCTCATCAGCATATAGCACCACCTCGCCGTTGACGTTCCGTGCGGCCCTGCCCATCGTCTGGACAAGTGTGGTCTCCGATCGCAAGAAGCCCTCTTGGTCGGCGTCTAAAATCGCCACCAGTGATACCTCAGGGATATCGAGCCCCTCGCGCAGCAGGTTGATCCCGACAAGGACATCGAGCTCGCCGAGTCGCAATGACCGGATGAGTTCGTGACGCTCGAGGGTGTCCGTCTCGTCGTGCATGTAGGCGACATCGATCCCGGCGCCTTCGAGGTACTCGGTGAGGTCCTCGGCCATGCGCTTGGTGAGCGTCGTTACGAGTACCCGCTCCTCGCGATCGATCCGGGCATCGATCCGCTCAAGGAGGTCCTCAACCTGGCCTTCGGCCGGCTCGACGGTAACGGCCGGATCAACGAGGTGGGTCGGACGGACGATCTGTTCGACCACCTGGCCGCTGTTTGTTCGCTCGTATTCACTAGGCGTCGCACTCACATACAGTGTCGTGTCGGTCTTCGCCTCGAACTCCTCGAAGGTCAGCGGACGGTTGTCGTAGGCGGTCGGTAGCCGGAAGCCGTTCTCGACAAGCGAATCCTTGCGTGACTTGTCTCCCTCGAACTGGCCGCGGATCTGCGGGATTGTCCGGTGGGACTCATCAATGACCGTCAGGAAGTCATCGGGGAAGTAATCCAACAGGGTGTACGGCGGATCGCCGGGTTCTCGATCAGAGAGATACACCGAGTAGTTCTCGATGCCTGAACAGTAACCGGCCTCGCGGAGCATCTCTAGATCGAAGGTGGTCCGTTCCTCGATCCGCTGGGCGGCCACGCGATCCCCCGTCCGCTCGAAGTGACGAATCCGGTTCTCAAGATCCGACTCGATCGCCTCGATAGCCCGTTCGAGCTGTTCGTCCGGAATCGAGTAGTGCTCGGCAGGGTGGATCAACACGGCGGGTTCCTCGCTTTTGACGTCACCGTCAAGCGGATCGATCTTCATCAGCCGGTCAATCTCGTCGCCCCAGAGCTCAGCCCGTACGGCATAGCGGCCGTACATCGGGTAGATCTCAACGGTGTCACCGCGCACTCGGAAGGTCCCCTGGGTGAAGTCCACGTCGTTGCGCTCGTAGTTAAGATCGACCAGCTGCTCAAGGAGCGCCTCCCGGCCGATTTGCTGGCCGCGTTCGAGTCGAAGCGCCAACTCGGTGTAATTCGACGGATCTCCCAGTCCGTAGATAGCCGACACCGAGGCAACAACGATCACGTCCTCTCGGGTCAACAGCGAGCGGGTTGCAGAGTGACGCAGCTTGTCGATCTCGTCGTTGATCGAGGCGTCTTTGTCGATGTAGGTGT
>JBKHFN010000169.1:0-3991 GCA_046540195.1 Salinarchaeum sp. | reverse complement strand
CCGGGCGGACGGTGCCGGTCACGACGACCATACGCGTGCCATCAGAGACCAACTACTACCTAGACGCGACCCTCTGGCGTGATGATGTGGTCATCGGGTCAACCCGTGGTGCGGCCAGCCTGGATCCCCAGCGGACCGTCTCGGTGGACACCAGACAGGAGGATGTCGGATTCAATGCCGAGGACTTCGAGACCGACCGCCGACGACCGACGGCCGAGGACGACGCGTCCGACCGAGGAGCAACTCCCGGGATGGGCGCACTCGGCGCACTAATTGCAGCCCTGAGTGCAATAGCCCTCGCTACATACCGACAGAGAAACCCATGACCGACACGGATTCAACATCGACGACCGCCGAGTCAACAGACGGCCCCTCTACAGATGAGGACCCCCCGTCGACCCGTCCCGAGGCAATCACGGTGCTCCAGTGGGTCGGGATCGTCGTCTTCGCGCTGTTCGCGTTGCTGGCCGGCGTCGGGCTCTATCGGAGTCTCGGCGCGGTCGTCAACCTCTGGATCGCCGACCGGTACCAACCGATCGCGAATCTCCTTGTCAACGTCGCCGTGCTCGCCGTCGCGCTGTCGGGACTGATTGTCGTCCTCCGACGGCGCACTCAGGGTGAGCGGTAACCGGCGGTGACCAGCCAGCTCCGACCAAAGTTCACCAAGTAGAGGATGCCAGTAGCACTCACTACCAGCGTCAGGTGGTGCCCCGTCACCGGGAGAAGCGCTAGCCACATCGTCACGACGAGTAGCGCATACAGCAACGAGTTCAGCCACCGCGTTTCATCAGCGACGATCGGACGACGCCGATACCGCCTGATGGCGCGCAATAGCACGTACACGTACCGCACAATCCCGACCGCGAGAAACCACACTGGTGCGGCCCCGATCCCGACGACAAGGGCCGCACCGGTTAGAACGGTCAGTCCATCGGCCTCGGTATCAAGCCGGGCGCCAAGTGACGAGACGCTATCGGTCGCCCGGGCTAGCGTTCCGTCAACGGCGTCAAGCAGCGCAGCCACAGCATAGCCCGCAACGGCGAACCACCCAACGGCGACATCAGGGAGAACGGCATATCCGAGGAGGAGCGCCATGACGCTACCGCGGGCGAGCGTAAGACGGGTTGCCGGGGTAACTCGTGCCACCGACGGCGACGAGACGCGCATCGCCGCGTGGACCCCGACAAGGACCCAGCCCAGGAGACCGCCGCCGGCGAGCACTAGGACGGCCGGACGGGTGCCATAGCTCGGGCGCACAAGCATCCAGAGTCCGACAACGATGGCCGCCGTTCCGATCGGGGCTCGGAGAACGGTAAAGGGATGTTCGGTCGCGCGACGGCCGAGTTCTCGGATCACGGATAGGTGGTACCGAAATTCAGACACGCTCGCGGCGGACAATGACAACCAAGAGGACGATCAGCACGATCTGTGCGACCTTATCAATGATCTCCGGGAGTGAGAGCGTTCCGAGCGTTGGCTGTTGGATAACATACCAGAGGACGATCTGGATGCCCGTGTAGGGAATGCCAAGTGCAGCGACCACGTCACGGCGGGTGGTCACCAGCGCCGCTGCGATTCCGATGAAAAAGCCGACACCGGCCAGGACAAAGAGGATCCCGAGCGTTGCCGGCACAAACTGAATTCCGAGCGCGAGATGCACCAACGCACTGACGACGGCCAACAGGGCGGCGATCCACTGGAGGGGCGTGACCGACGCGAGGCGGCGTCGATCGAACGAGTATGCCATCTACATCTACTTGGGGCAGCGACGCAAAAGCCTTCCTCCGGTCTACGAGGCAATCACTCTCGTGTGGCGCGGAACCCGGGCGTTCCCTGCTCATGAAGCGCCCAGGAGACAGCCCCAACATCATCTCGGAGATCGTCATGGTAGGCGACGAGCCGATCCTCCAGTTCCGGGTGCGATCTGGCGAGGATCTGTACCGCTGAGAGGGCGGCGTTAAATGACTTGCCAGCGTCAACCGCGGTCAGCGGAGCACCGGTCGGCATGCCGATCACCGAATCGACGGACTTCTCCTGGATCGGGACCCCGATTACCGGCAGCGGATACGCGATTGAGGCGGTCATGTTCGGGAGATCGGCCGACTTCCCACCAGCCCCGGCGATAATGACCTCAAGGCCTCGATCGGCCGCCGTTTCGGCGTACGCGGTCATGAGATCCGGAGTGCGGTGCGCCGAGGTCACGTACGTTTCGAAGGTGAACCGTTCGCTGGGTGGATCATCGTAGTCGGTCACTTCGGCAAACCCGAGCTCGTCAACAAGCGCCTGATAGGCACCCGGATCATCACTAGTTCCCATCATCACGTCCAGATCGGAATCACTGCCCATTACGATCCCGATGTCAGGGGTCTCATCGGGGTCGCGAGGTTGCTGTGCCTCGGCGTTGAGAGCGTCAATCAGGGCTTCGACATCGCGTGCCATGTCCGGATCTGGGGATGGTGACATCAAGAAACGGGCGGATTCGATCGGAAGGTTGTCGCATCACGCAGTTCCCGAGCCCGATCAAGCAGTGCGTCGGAATCATCAATATCCGTGCCGTCGGCGGCAACAGTCAGGTGGCCGAGCTTCCGGAGTGGTCGGGCCTCGCGCTTGCCGTACCAGTGGAGGTGACAACCGTCTGCGGAGAGGAGCGTCTCGACGCCCTGGAGTGCGGCTGGCTGGTCCTGCTCAACATCCCCGAGTAGGTTTGCCATCGCAGTCTCCGAGCGTAGCCGAATGTTCGCCAGTGGAAGGTCAAGAACCGCCCGGACGTGCTGTTCGAACTGCGAGACGGTCGCCCCTTCGATCGTCCAGTGTCCGGAGTTGTGCGGTCGGGGGGCGATTTCGTTGACCAGAATCTGATCGTCTTCGTCTTGGAACAGTTCCACGCCGTAAACCCCACGGCCTTGCATCTCCGCGAGTACATCCTCAACGACGGAGCGGGCTTGCGCGAGAACGGCGCTATCCGCCCGAGCCGGAGTGATCGTCTCGCGAAGAATCTCCTCGCGGTGGATTGTCTCCGTGACGGGAAACATGGCGGTCTCGTCGTCGCCCTTGACGGCAATGATCGAGAGCTCACGCTTGAAATCCAGCAGAGCTTCGGCCATCGCGTTGTTGCCGAACACCTCGATAGCAGATTCGACCTCGTCAAGGCCCTGGACCGGCCGGTTACCGCGGCCGTCATACCCCCCCTCGCGGGCCTTGAGCATTACCGGGCCGAGATCCTCAATAACGGCCCGAAGGTCGGCGGCGTCGTCGACTGACCGGAACTCAGGCACGGGAATTCCCGCTTCGGCAAGGCGTTCCTTCTGGATCAGTTTATCCTGAATCATCCGCAGCGTCTCCGGGTTCGGATGGACGGGAATACCGGTCGCCGCACTCGCCTGTTTCATCGCGTCAGGATTCGCGAGTTCGATCTCAAGGGTGATTGCGTCGGACCGGTCCGCGAGTCGGGCGATCGCCTCGCTGTCGTCGAAGTCCGCAACGATCTGGTCGCGAGCAACCGGAGCAGCCGGACACCCGGGTGCTGGATCCAGTACGATCAGGTCAACTCCGAGCGGAGCGGCGGCCTCGCCGAGCATGCGTCCAAGCTGACCACCGCCGACCACGCCGAGGGTCGGTCCTGGTGAGGTGAGTTCCATAGCTGCCGTTACGGCGGCGGTCGGATAACTCTTACAGGGGGACGACAGAATCCGACGAACTTCCATCGGCGAGGTTGGGGGTCAACAAGCGATGACCGAGAAAAACACGTACTGACCGTAACAGGCTCAGCAGATCCATCGCTGACCGTCATCCCGACCATGACCGCTCAGAGCGGTCGTGACGCTCACGCGAGGCCAAAACTCTCGGCGAGCAACTCGGTGTCGACATCGCCATAGTGGTGGGTCGGACCCCCGACGACATCAACGGTGACCTCTGCAGGGGCAAACACGCTCTCGTCGATCTCATAGAAGTCCCAGTCGGCCTCTGCGAGCACAGCTTCGAAGGGACGGCC
>JBKHFN010000168.1:0-4006 GCA_046540195.1 Salinarchaeum sp. | reverse complement strand
TCGATTGCGACGACAGCGGCGTCGCCGACGCGCCGTTCACCGGGCCCTCGGGGGAAGCGCCCTGCTACTTCATCCAGGCAAGCACTGAGCCGGCACTCGACGTCTCCGACGATGCCGACCTGATGTATCAGATCACCGGCCGCGCGAACGGGATCTCGGGCGATGCGACGGTCATCCTGCAAAGTGGTTACAAGCGGTAGTCCCTGACTGCCCGAGAACGGGAATTCGCTGCGCCGGCGCGCCCCAAGGAGGCAAGGCAATGAAACGAACGACGCCAACTGTGACGCATCCGCGTAACCCGGGCCGGCCGGCCCTCCGTCGTCCCAAGGGTTTATTGATCGGTGCGGCGCTGGGCGCGATGATTACTGGACCCTCGATAGCCTTGGCCGAGGTGGATTTGGCCCAAGCGCCTCTCATTGTTGGCAGCGATGCTGATCCTAACCTGACGCTGATCATTGACGACTCCGGATCGATGAACGTCGAGGTTGGCTCGATCGACGATTTCAGTCTCCCGGACGAGGACCCGCAAGACACCGGTGAGCGCCGCGTCTTTCCGCAGCGCGCCGGCCCGTTCGGCAACTATCCTCTGCACAACGCCACGCCCACCTTCGATGACGATAACCCCTGGAACTACCGGGCACGCTCGGCAGCTCACAATCCGCTGTTCTACGACCCGGAGGTTGATTACGAACCGTGGGTTGATTTCGAGGGCAATCCTTATCCCGAGGTAGATCCGACCAATGCGGCAATCGATCCGACCGTTAACACCTCCGAGGACCAACTGGTCGACCCTGGGGCGACGGGCCACGGCGGGCCGCGTGACTTGACCACGGAGACGACTGAGCAAACAAATTGGCTGCGCGGTGATAATACGGTCGACCAGGGCGCGGAACGCACGTTCTGGCCAATAACTTACTTCATCTACGAGGGTCCAGATAATCCCGATGAAGCGGAGATCGAGGATCGCGACAATTACGAGCGCATCGAGGTCCGCGAAGACGATGTATTCATCGACGGAAATCGGGCGACTGAGGCCGACTTGCAGGATCGCACAGGTCGAACCATCGACGAGGAAATCCAGAACTTTGCGAACTGGCACACCTATTTCCGCGACCGCAAGAATTCTGCGCGGGCCGGCATCGGTCGCGCTTTCCAGATACTGCCCGAGCGTTTCCGGCTCGGCTATGGCACGATTAATTCCAATAATACGACTGTGGACGGCCAGTCCGAGCGCGCCGTGACAGACGGGGTCCGCGCTTTGACGGAGGCCGAGCGCGAAGCCTTTTATGAGCGGCTCTACAGCCAGGACTTCGACGGGGGGACACCGCTCCGTGAAGCGCTTGCGGGCGTAGGGGACTACTACACACGCGATGACGATCAGGGGCCTTGGAGCGAGACGCCAGGCGAGGCTGGGGGTGATCCTGATGGCCAGTTGGAGTGCCGTCTGAGTTACACCATGCTGATGACGGACGGCGAGTGGGACCCCGACAGTACGGACGTGGGCAACGTTGATGGCAGCGACGGTCCGACCATCAGTTCCCCCGAGGGCGATGATTTCCAGTACACGCCCGAACCTCCTTTCGAGGATAACAATGACGACATGCTTGCGGACGTCGCAATGGAATACTGGAATCGGGATCTGCGTGGCGATCTCGATAACATTGTGCCAACGACGAATGCCAATCCTGCTTTCTGGCAGCACATGGTGACATTCACGATTGGCTTTGGTGTGGCCGGTGAGCTGGATCCCGAAACGGACCTTGACGATCTCGAGGACGGCTCCGAGGAGTGGACGGACAACCGGGTCGACGATCTGTGGCACGCTGCTATTAATGGGCGAGGCGAGTTCCTCAACGCTACCCGGCCCGAGGCATTCCGTGACGGAATGGCCGGCATCCTCGACATTATTTTGGGTCGAGAGGAGGGGTCGTCCGCTTCGGTAGCCACTACCAGCACAGAGGCCACATCGGATTCGCTGTTCTTCCAAGCCTTATTCGATTCCGAAGACTGGACCGGCAGCATCACTGCCTTCGAGGCCGACGATGAGGGCTCGGTCGACGAGGGCTCGGTTGCCTGGGCGGCGGACGATGGCATTCCCGGCCCCGACAATCGGGCGGTGTTCACGATCGATCCGAGCAACGAGGATGGCATCGATTTCGCTGAGCTGGATGATCTTACCGACGATCAGCAGGATGCGCTGGGTGATGATGATGCGCTCGGTGACGCTGGCGATCTGGCCGAGTATCTTCTGCTCGGTGAGGACGGCCGCGAGCAGCGCAATGGGGGCCCATTCCGCGACCGGCCGGACACGGTGCTGGGCGATATCGTCAACTCGGAGCCGGAGGTCACGCGGACGAACAACCGGGGCTATTCGATTTTCCCCGACAACGAAGGGGGCGACGAATATGCTGCCTACCTCAACGGTGACTCGGATAGTGACGCTAGCAAGGAGGGCAGCTCCGGATTCCTTTATGTCGGCGCCAACGACGGCATGCTGCACGCCTTCGACGCCAGCGAGACAGGCGGCGACGAGGTCTTCGCTTTCGCGCCGAATGCGGTGTTCGACGACCTCCCGGAACTCGCCGATCCCGATTACACGCACCAGTTCTTCGTCGATGGCCAGGTAAAGGTAGACGACGCCTACATCGGCGACGACTGGCGGCGCATCCTCGTCGCATCGGCGGGTGCGGGCGCGCAATCGGTGTTCGCCCTCGACGTGACGGATCCGGAGAACTTTGGCGAGGACGACGTGCTGTGGGAGCTCGACGGCGATGACCTCGACGGCTTGGGCAATGTCATGGGGGAGGCGCACATCGTCAAGCTGAACAACGACGAGTGGGCCGCGGTGTTCGGCAATGGCTACAACAGCGAGGACGGTACGCCCCAGCTCATGATCGTGCCGCTGGAGGATCCGGATGCCGCCTTCGCCATCGAACCGGACGGCAAGGGCGGTGCACCCTCGGTCGGTGATGAGGCCGAAGGTCTCGGCGGCGTGACGCTCGCGGACACGGACGGCGACGGCAAACCGGAGCGCGCCTATGGTGGTGATCTGGACGGCAATCTCTGGCGCTTCGACCTCAGCGACAGCAAAAGGAATAAGTGGGGTGTGGATCGGCTCTTCAAGGCCGAGAGGGACGACGATGCGCAGCCCATCACGGCGGCGCCGGCGGTCGACAGCCATTCGGACTCCGACATCGACGTCAACGTGCTGTTCGGCACCGGTCAGTTCGTCGCGACCGGCGACAACGAGGTCGGCGACGACCCGCGCGTGGAGACCTTCTACTCGGTCCACGACACGGGCAGCGACAGCGGCCTGACTCGCGATGACCTGTTCGACGACCAGGAGATCCTGAGCGAGGGCACGAGCGACGGCGAGCCCTTCCGCGTCATCGATGACGAGGAGGCGATCGGCGACGAGTCCGGATGGCTGCTCGACCTGGTCGTCGATGGCGAGGAGGCCGAAGGTGAGCGCGTGGTCGACAAGGCCGAGATCGTCGGCGATCGCGTGTTCTTCCGTACGCTGATCCCCAATGACGATCCGTGCGCCGCTGGCGGCGAATCCTGGCTGATGGAGCTCGATGCCGAGCGCGGCACGCGCAGCGACATCCAGGCCTTCGAGGATGTGGATCCGGATGCAAGCGGGGTTGGGTCGCAGGAACTCGTGGTTGGCCTGACGACCGTCATTCGTCGAGAGGAGAATCAGGCCCGCCTACTTGGCTCGAACACGCAAGGAGGCGTCGACGAGGAGGAGACCGACATCGAGCCGGGCCTGTTCGGCCGGCAGTCGTGGCGGGAGCTCCGGTGAGCGACCGAAGGGAGCGGGCCAGAGGACGGCCCGTTTTCCTCGGTGCAGAAGGAGGCAAGGTAATGCGCCGCAGCAGTGGATTCACCCTGATCGAGCTGATGATCGTCGTGGCCGTGATCGGCATCCTGGCGACAATCGCGATTCCCGCCTACACCCAGTATGTCGAGAAGGCGCGGCGTGCCGACGGCCAGGACGCGTTGC
>JBKHFN010000167.1:0-4009 GCA_046540195.1 Salinarchaeum sp. | reverse complement strand
ATACTACCTCAAGCGGGACTTTCTGGGATAGGAGCGTATTGACGGGATCAAACACGATATCAACGTCGAGGATATCTCCTGTGACGGCTACAACGCATCGGTGTTCGTCTATCACACCGAATACGAGCAGATCATCACCAACGTTTCACATGGCGAGCAGGATCTCGATGACTTCGTCGTTAAACTCGCCCAACGCTCTGGAAAGGGCATCTCGAAGCGTCGTCCGCAGGTTGACGCGACACTCCCGGATGGATCGCGTGCCCAGTTGACACTTGGAAACGAGGTATCAGATCACGGGACAAACTACACCATCCGGCAGTTCAAGGATGTGCCATTCACCCCGATCGATTTGATCAACTGGCGGACGATGTCACTCGAACAGATGGCCTTTCTCTGGCTGGCCATCGAGAACAACAAGTCGATTCTCTTCGCTGGCGGGACCGCCAGCGGAAAGACGACCACACTGAACGCCGTCTCGCTGTTCATCCCGTCGAATACAAAGATTGTCTCGATTGAGGACACCCGCGAGGTCGAGTTGCCGCAGCGTAACTGGGTGGCATCGGTTACCCGGCCGTCGTTCAGCGGTGACGAGGTGGGTGACATTGACGAGTTCGATCTGTTGGAAGCCGCCCTCCGGCAGCGCCCCGATTACATCATCATGGGGGAGGTCCGCGGTGAGGAGGGCCGGACACTATTTCAGATCATGTCGACGGGCCACACCACCTACACGACCTTCCACGCCGACTCCGTCGGCGAGGTGCTCAAGCGGTTCACCACCGACCCGATCAACGTCTCGAAGACGATGTTCACGGCGCTCGATCTGGTGTCGATTCAGACACAGACCCGGGTGCGCGGCAAGAAGGTCCGGCGGGTCAAGGAACTCACCGAGGTCAATCACTACGACGCCGAGGACGATCAGATCAACGTCCGACAGGTCTACCAGTGGCAGGCCGAGACCGACCGGTTCCGTCGGATGGGGCGGTCGGATACCCTTGAGGACATCAAGTTCGACCGGGGATGGAGCCAAGAGCGACTCGATCGGGAACTCTTCGAGCGTCGGGTCGTACTCGCGTATCTGATCGATCGAGGGATCAGTGAGTACGCGAAGGTCGCCGCAACAATCCAGGCGTTCATCACTGATCCAGAGGCAATCTTGACGCTCATCGCCACCGAGCAACTCGAAGCGAGTCTCAGCGACCTCATGGAGATGGAGAGTGTAAAGATCCAGATCGATCCCGAGAAGGAGGCGGTCGTGCCGCGGCCGGAACCGACCGAGGCGGACGCCGATCTGGCCCGCAGTATCCTTGAGGAGGCCGAGCGATCGCTATTCGATGAGTACCGCGGGAGAGACACCACGTCGACCGCCACACTCGTTGACGCACTCAAGACGAACCAGTCCGTCACCGATACGGACGACTCGGAGGCATCGATGACAACCACCGAGGGCGGTATCGGGTCATGAGTATTGAGACCCAGACGACAACCGATGCGCTGACGCGCTGGACACTCCCGGTCTACCGGCGACTCTTCGATAAGGACAGCGAGTTCGTTGCCACATTTGAATCGAAGCTGCTTGAGGCGCGGATCGGGCGAGAAGTCGACCGATATCTCGCCCGAGCACTGGCCGCCGGAATCGGCCTTGGAGCGGTTCTCTGGCTGATTGGAACGGCGTTAGGGTACGTCCTCTTTGCGACTGGCATCATCGATGTTGGCGTGCTGTTGGTCCAGTCGATTCCGAATCAAGCGCTGGCCGACCTGCTAACGCAACTTCGTATCCCGGCGCTGATCGGGGCAACCGGCCTCCTCAGCGGGGCCGTCGGCGTTGCCATCGGCTTCGGCGCGTTCGTCGCCTGGCCCTATCTGCAGGCGAGCGAGCGCGAGCGGGAGATCAACCTGCTGTTGCCCGACGCCATTTCATTTATGTACGCACTGTCGGCTGGCGGGCTCAACCAGCTCGAAATTATCGAGGCGATGGCCAACGCCGAGGACACCTACGGCGAGGTAGCCGTTGAGTTCCAGAACATCCGCAAGGAGGCGGAGTACTTCGATACAGACTACCGGACAGCGATTCGAAATCAGGCGCTCGTGAGCCCGAGTGACGAACTTGGGCAGTTTCTGACAGACATGCTGTCGATCATCTCGAGTGGAGGTGACATGGAGTCCTTCCTCGATGATAAGAAGGACACGCACATGCGGACGGCCAAGCAGCAACAAGAACAGACGCTCGAAACGCTTGAGCTGTTCGGGGAGATGTACATGACCCTCTCGCTGTTTCCGCTGTTGTTGATTATCGTCCTGGTCGTGATGCAGATGGTCGGACAGGCGCAAACAACGCTGTTGTACGGCACGGTCTATGCACTGATCCCGTTGACCGGTGCAGCGTTTCTGGTGTTGATTTCGACTGTCAAACAGGACGATCCGGGTGACGGCTATCTTGAGCATCCCTCGGTCGACGCTGCGCATTCCGAGATCGAGACACCGCTATCGGCAGGGGTGGCCGAACGGTTTGACGGCCCGCTCTTCAAGTAGATTCAAAGCCGCGAGCGGCTCCACCGGGCCCGAGAGATTCTCGCGGCGCCACAGGCGTTCTTTCGGGAGCAGCCGCTTTATACGCTGGCGATCACTGTTCCACTGGCCGTGGTGGCTGTCGGACTCGCCGTAGTCACCGGTGCCGCCCCCACTCAGTGGAACAGCCTGACCGGCGACGGGCTCGTAAGCCAGCCGGTCTGGGGCACGTTCTTGTACGCGTACGTCCCGCTGTATGTCATCGCCACGCCCTTAGCGGTCTTCTATGAGTGGAATGTGCGGGCCCGTCGAGGGATCACCAGCGGGCTCTCAGAGAACCTCCGGAAGCTCGCAAGCGCCAACGAAACCGGCCAGACGCTGCTTGAATCCTTCCGGACGGTCTCAGCGACCGGCAGCGGCGCGCTTACCCGAGAGTTTCGCACCCTGCACACGAAGGACAATTACGGCATGAGTCTCGAAGGCGCGCTCGTCGAGTTCAACAATACCTATCACCTGCCGCGGCTGGCCCGGACGGTCAAGCTCATCAGCAAGGCCCAGGAGGCCTCCGATCAGATTACGAGTGTCCTGCAGACGGCCGCCCGGGCGAGCGAGAACCAGGATGCCCTTGAGCGCGACCGGAAGTCTCGGACTCGAATGCAGGTCGTGATCATTCTGATGACGTTTTTGACGCTGCTGGCGGTGATGGCAATCTTGCAGTCGCAGTTTTTGGGCGTGATGGGCAATCTCGTCGGCGGCGGTGGCGGAAGTCTCGAAGCAGAGGCGGGCTTTGGCGTCGGCAACATCGACACGCAGTTGCTGTCACTGCTGTTTTTCCACGCGGTGACGCTCCACGCTGTCCTCTCCGGACTGATCGCCGGGTACATGCGTGACGCCCAGCTACTCAGCGGACTCAAGTACGTTATCGTCCTTTCGAGTATCGCCCTCGCGGTCTGGCTGTTCGTCTAACCATGCGTTGGCGATCAGTCGATCAAGAAGACGGAGATCGCGGGCAGACCACTCAGGACTTTGCCGTTGGCATGAGCCTTTTTCTGATCGCCGTGACGGTCGTCTTCGGGCTCGTTCCGACAGTATTGGTGCCCTACGATAGTGGTGTAACCGGCAGTCAAGCCGCACAGGCCGATCGGGTGGCGACGACAATACTTGAGCAGACCACGGTCGCCGGGACGTCACAGACGCTCGACAGCACCGAACTCAAAGACACCCCGAAGGGCGAGACGAACCTACAGGCGGCCGCTGGTCTCGGACCGACGACGAACGTGAACGTCACGCTCAGGCACATTGAGGACGATCGTATCGTCCACAGCGTCGGGGGCCCCGTCCCGACGAACCGCGACACGACGACGCGAACACGGATCGTCCGGACAACGGACAACAGCTGCGAGCCAGCGTGCCGGTTAGTGGTCGAGGTCTGGTAACATGCCGATCAATGATCACCGCGGACAGGCACACACGCTTGAGGCGCTGATCGCAACCACCGTATTGG
>JBKHFN010000166.1:0-4074 GCA_046540195.1 Salinarchaeum sp. | reverse complement strand
AGAAACGACCGGGCACATCAAAGACCTTCCGTTCGACCGGCGCCGGCGGTTAGTCAAGGGGATACACCAGCGTCGGCCGTTCACACCAATGCCATTACGTAACGTTGGGTCATCGAGATTGATCGTTGAGCACCCACCAGAGGTGACACGACACAATCAATCGCGGGCTACGGCTTCGGTGCCGCCTTCTGGAGAGCGGTCTCGGCAATGTTGCCGCCGTAGTCGGCACTCCGCGAGAGCGAGTCAATCACCAATCCGAGCGACTGTGCAGCGTGTGGGTCAAGCGAATGAAGCAGTTCGTCGGTGCGCTTGGCGTGCTCGTCAATCTCGGCGTTCGCCTCGCGAGCCTCATGGGCTAATTCGGTCGAGCGCTCGCTATCTTCCTCAAGGAGGGCGTCCATCGCCGTATCGATCACCGACGTCGCCTCCTCATGGAGTTCCAATAATGCCTCAGCCACCTCGTCGTTGACTGAGTCGAGTTCGATCGCGACCTCGCTGATCTTGGCGGCGTGATCGGCGATCCGCTCAAGCTGGCGGGCGCTTGAGTGGTAGTCGAAGGTCACTTCGCGGGGCATCCCGAGTTCCTCAATCTCCTGAGAGGAGCGAAGCGTGCCGCGGAAGGTCCGCGAGACGACGAACCAAAGCCGGTCAACGTCGTCATCGCGCTCAATCACGCTCTTGGCGAGGGTGTCATCGTCTTCGATGACCGCATCAACGGCGTCCTCAAGCATCGTCCGGGCGATCAGCCGCATGCGCGTGACGGCTCCGTGAATCGAGAGCTCCGAGGAGTCAAGCAGATCCTGGATGATCACCTCGTTGTCGGCCTCTTCAAGAACTTCGACACCGACGAGCCCCTGGACCGCCTCACGGATGGTCTGGCGGTGATCTGCCGAGAACGCCTCGGACTCAAGCACGATGATATCGAAACCGCTGACGTACATCGTCATGATCGCGCTGACGAGGCGATCACCCTGGAGGCCGGTAACATCAAGTCGGCCCTTCGAACGGGACTCCTCCCGCTGCGGGGCGATCATCAGGGCATCCTGCTCCTGGTGGAACTGTACCTCGCTCCCCGATTCGATCCCCTGTTCGGTCGCCCACTCTTTCGGCAGCGAGACGGTATAGGTCGAGCCACCGGTGAGCTGGACTTTCCGGGTTTCCATACGTACGCATACGGACCGACTCTATAAAATTGTTCTCAAATATATACTGCCCGTATGCATGAGTAGATCAATGGACAGGGTGATGCTCCTGTCTGTGTTATACGACGGGGTTAGCAGACAAATCAACGATAACAGAGATATATAGACTACGCCGGAGAGGGGCAGTTACTGTGGGTCATCCGATGCGACCAGTTCAGTACTGCCCCACGGCCCGGTGCGTTTGGGGCGGGCGGTCACGGGCCGGACATCAAGTGGCTCGTCCTGCGCTTCAACGGCCTCAAGGACGGCCTTGGCGCTGGCGACCGTCGAGAAGTAGGTCACATCTTCCTCTACACACGCTTCGAGCGCTGGGCGGTCGCGTGAGACAACGAGGTCGACCTCACCCTGTTGGATCGCACTGATACGATCGTCAAAGTCGGTGACGGTAAAGTGCTCCTCGAAGCCCTCAACCGGCAGGTCGACAATGGCCGTTCCCTCCGAGGGAATCGGCTTGCCGACGGCCCGCTGGGCCTTGTCGTAGGCCCGTCCAAAGGAGTCGGCCGTGCCCATCACTTCACCGGTGGACTTCATCTCGGGACCGAGCCGGGGATCAGATCCAGGCAGCCGATCGAAGGGCAGGACAACCTCTTTGATCGAGGTCTGCTCGGGAATCTGCTCGTCGATGTCCAGCTCCGCAAGCGAGCGGCCGGTCATGACCTTCGCGGCGATCCGAGCGATGTCGACGCCGGTGGTCTTCGAGACGAACGGGACCGTCCGCGAGGACCGCGGGTTGGCCTCAAGAACGTACACGTCGCCGTCTTGGACGGCCAGTTGGACGTTCAACAGCCCGACCGTCTCAAGAGCTCGTGCGATGTCCTCGGTGACCTCGCGCACGCGAGCAAGCGTATCATTCGACAGCGACCGTGGGGGAATCGCACAGGCCGAGTCACCGGAGTGAACCCCAGCAGACTCGACGTGTTCCATGACACCGCCGAGAAGCACGTCGTTGCCGTCGGCCACGGCATCAACGTCCAGTTCGATGGCCCCATCGAGGAACTCGTCGATCAAGATGGGCTTGTCCGGCGACACCCGAACGGCCTTCTCGATGTACTTAACAAGCTGTCCATCGTCGTAGACAACGTCCATGGCCCGGCCACCAAGGACGTACGACGGACGGACTAAGACGGGATAGCCAATCTCGTTGGCGAGTTCAAGTGCCTCCTCGCGGGAGGTCGCTGCCCCGCCCTCTGGCTGGACGATTCCCAGGTCATCAAGCAGCCGGTTGAACCGATCCCGGTCCTCAGCAAGGTCCATTGCCTCGACGCTCGTGCCGAGAATCTCACAGTCAAGCCCACGACGATCGAGTTCCTCGGCTAGTGGTTCACCGACATCGACGGATGTCTGTCCACCGAACTGGACCATCACGCCATCGGCACCGGTGGCTTCGATGGCGTCGGCGACCTCCTCGGCGGAGATGGGCTCGAAGAACAGCCCGTCAGACGTGTCATAGTCCGTCGAGACCGTTTCGGGGTTGTTGTTGATGACGTGCGCCTCGATGCCCTCCTGTTCAAGCGCCTGGACCGCGTGCACGGTACAGTAGTCGAATTCGACGCCCTGACCGATGCGGATCGGGCCGCCGCCGACGATGACGACACTCTCGACATCCTGGTCCATCTTGAGTTCGTCTCGACCGGTCGAAAGCCCGCTCGCAACAGGGCGCCGCGCCGAGTAGTAATACGGCGTTGAGGCGGCGAACTCACCGGCGCAGGTATCGACCTGCTTGTAGGTCCGATCGGGAGAGGCGGCATCGACCTCGTCGATCGCCGTCGCTTGCGGACGCGGGAGTGTTGAAGCCTCGGTCGCGTCAAGGCCCGCCGCGAGCTGGGCGTCGGTGAAGCCGAGTTCGGCCGCCGATCCGAATTCGCCATCCTGTGCGCGTTCGGCCGCCTCAACGATGCGGCCGTACCGCTCGATGTACCACTCGCGGATGCCCGTGAGCTCGCTTATCTCCTCGACGGTATACCCCCGTTCGAAGGCCTCGAAGATGGCATAGGGCCGGTCCGGCGTTGGGGTTTCGAGGTAGGCCATCTCGAGGGCCCGATCGTCGACGGTCTCCCAGTCGACCGCCGGAGAGTACTCCGAGGAGCGAAGCGCCTTGAGCAGTGATTCCTCGAAGGTTCGACCGATAGCCATGGCCTCGCCCGTGGACTTCATTGCGGTCCCGAGATCGAAATCGACATCGTCGAACTTGTCGATTGGCCACCGCGGGACCTTCGTAACGATATAGTCGATTGCGGGCTCGAAGGCGGCGGTCGTCTCGCCGGTGATTTCGTTTTCGATTTCGTGGAGTCGCTTGCCGAGTGCGACCTTCGCGGTGACCCGCGCGATCGGATAGCCGGTCGCCTTCGACGCCAGCGCCGAGGACCGCGAGACCCGCGGGTTAACCTCGACAACGCGGTACTCGCCACTGTCAGTACCGTCATCGTGCCAGGCGAACTGGATGTTACAGCCGCCGTGGATGCCCAGATCGCGGATGACCTTCAACGCGACATCGCGCATTTCCTGGTGGCCCTTGTCGGGGATGACCTGACTCGGCGTCACGACCGTCGACTCGCCGGTGTGGATCCCCATCGGGTCGATATTCTCCATATTACAGATGATCACACACGAGTCGTCGGCATCGCGCATGACCTCGTATTCGAGTTCGATCCACCCCTCAATCGACTCGGTGATGAGCACTTCGTTGTTCCGCGAGAGCCGGAGACCCCGCCGGACCCGTTCGAGCAGTTCGTCCATCTCGTAGACGACCCCGGAGCCGGAGCCACCGAGCGTGTAGGTTGTCCGGGCGATGACAGGGAGACCGCCGACCGCCTCGACCGCCGCCGCAACCCGGTCAGACAGCTCCTCCGTCGAGAGTTCGGTCACCGTCTCG
>JBKHFN010000165.1:0-4113 GCA_046540195.1 Salinarchaeum sp. | reverse complement strand
GCCATTGAGGCATCGTCACCGCTGGTTAATGCCGTGACCAACAACGTGACCATCAACGATGTCGCCAATATCATGCTGTACTGGGGTGGACTCCCGGTGATGGCTGAGGACCGCCGCGATGTCGGTGATATGGTCGCGACGGCTGACGGCTGTCTGCTTAACACCGGTGATGTCTCTCCCGACGGCGAAGCGACAATGCTGACGGCCGGACGGGCAGCGGCTGAACATGGCCTTCCGGTCGTACTTGATCCGGTCGGAGCCGGCGCGACTCCGACCCGGTCGCGTGTAGCTGACCGCCTTCTCACCGAACTCGGCGTAACAATTCTCAAAGGCAATCACGGCGAGATCAGTGCGATTGCCGGGATGGACGCGACAGTCCGAGGGGTCGAGGCTGTCGGTGAGTACGGCGATATCGCCGAGCAGGCGGTTGCGTGCGCCCGCGAGACAGGTGCTATCGTGATTGCCTCCGGAGCGACCGACATCGTCGCGGATGGCGAGCGGGCTTACGAAGTCGACGTGGGCGATCCGATGATGGGCCGGTTTGTTGGATCGGGCTGTACACTAGGAGCGACGGCAGCAGTCTTCGCCGCGGCGCTTGAAGATCCGCTTGAGGCGGCACTGGCAGCGACTGCCGCCTTCGGGGTGGCCGGCGAGCGGGCAGCGGCCGGCGACTATGCGGGACCGGCGAGCTACCGGACGGCCTTCTTCGATACAATCGCCGACCTTGATCCGACGGCCGAGGAGACCGCCGGTGTCAAAGAGCGCATCAGCCGGGTCATCGACGAGTAGCAGCCGAAGTATATCTCCGGCTTGCAACGGGAACAGACGTGACACGTCAAACGCGAGCGACCCTCTGGGTGATCGTCGCAGCGGCGACGCTGACGGTCACGGCCGGGGCGATCCTTGGGCCGGTTGTTCCCGGAATTCGCGACGGTCTGGGTGTCTCCGGGGCACTTGCCGGACTGATCATCACAACCCACGGCGGGCTAATTGTGCTGACGAGCCCAATCGCGGGTGCGCTGATCGACCGGTACGGTCCGAGACGGGCGTTTATTGGCGGGCTAGGCCTGTATGGGATTGGCGGAGGAGCGGGACTCCTGATCGAGTCCTTCTGGCCGTTGTTGCTCTCACGGGTAGTTCTCGGCGTTGGAGTTGCCTTCCTGTACACTGGCGTGACGATACTGATCTATGACCTCTACGAGGGCGAAGAGATGGACCGGGTATTGGGACTACGCAGTGGGGCCAACAGTCTCGGGGCAGCGATCTGGCCACTTGTCGGTGGAGCACTCGGAACGGTTACGTGGCAGCTGCCCTTCGGCGTGTATCTAATCGCACTCCCGCTTGGAGCACTCGCCGCGATAACTATACCAGCGACTGGGCGCGGAGAGAGGCGGTCGACCGCCAGCGACGCTGGAGCATTCGATGTAGTTGGATAGCAACCTCCTCATCGGAAAACAGCAGTCTAAGCCGCTCTACTGCCCCATTTTATGTTAGAACGAAAATGTAACCTAATTCTAATTTCATATCATGTTTTTAGAGGAGAAATTATAACCCGGAAATTGACAGTTGAATGGTTCACCCACCGATATAGATCCAAAAATTGACGAACAAACACAATAATAAAATGGTATTTTTAGAGCATCCTTGCGCTGTATGGCGATTAGTGACCCGCTTCCCAACTACCATTCGATCGGATATACAGGAGCGTCCGGACCGTCGGCCGCATTCTGCGACGGCGGCCGGGTCTCGTTGGCGTTTACCTGCTGTATTTTGGTGCCAACGTCCTGCTGTATACGATTATCGTGTATTATCCACAGCTCTTAGAGACGATTGGTGTGACCTCTGCATTAGGGATCAGTCTGTACCTGGCGGCCTCGGGGGCTGCCGGTGGCATCTCCGGGGCACTCTACGGCCGGCTCGTGATCCGCGCGACTCGGATGCAACTCGTCACGATTGCCTTCCTCCTGTGGAGCGTTGCGTTTGGCATGATTACGCTCATCGACACACCAGTCGCGGCCGCTCCGCCGGTATTCCTCTTTGGGCTGGGCATCGGGCTTGTGTTCCCAAGCACATTCGCTTGGGTTGAGGCGTTAGCCCCCCAGGATCGCCAGGGGCAGTTTAGCTCCTATATTGCGTCATTCGGCTACACCGGACAGTTCCTCTCGCCGTTGCTTTTCGGACCACTCGTCTGCATACTCGGCGTGCGTGGGGCCTTTGGAGCCGCCGGGGTCACCACGGGGTGGCTGCGCTCGGACTGGTCGGAACGCACATTTGGTCCCGCGATTGAGATCGGAAGGATGTTTGTCGTCGGTTTAGAATCATTAATCAAGTAGTCATGGATTCGACATCATCGTCGGAGATCGATGCGGGCGATCTTCGGAGTGCGGAGGTCACCGAAGGAGCCGATCGGGCACCCCACCGGTCGTTATTCCGGGCGGCGGGGCTCTCTGAGTCGGAGATGCACCAGCCGCTGATCGGGATTGCCAACTCCTGGAACGAGATCGTGCCGGGACACATCCACCTCGACGGCCTTGCGGAGGTCGTTAAAGAGGGGGTGCGTGACGCCGGCGGGACCCCCCTTGAGTTCGACACCATCGCCGTCGACGACGGCATCGCGATGGGCCACGACGGGATGCGCATGAGTCTGCCCTCTCGAGAGACCATCGCCGACTCGGTCGAGCTGATGGCGACCGCGCACAAGTTCGATGGGATTGTCGCGCTGGCCTCGTGTGACAAGATCGTGCCGGGAATGTTGATGGCTGTTGCACGACTCAATATCCCCGCGATTGTCGTTACCGGCGGGCACATGGCGGCCGGCGAAGTTGATGGCGAGGCGGTTGATCTAGCGTCGGTCTTCGAGGGCGTCAGCCAGTATCGCGAGGGCGAGATCGACGACGACCAACTCTACCAACTTGAGTGCAATGCCTGTCCCGGAGCCGGGTCGTGTGCAGGGATGTTCACCGCCAACACGATGGCCTGCGTGACAGAGGCCCTCGGGTTGTCGCTGCGGGAGTGTGCAACCCACGGGGCACTCGATGACCGCAAGCAGGAGATCGCCTACGAAAGCGGCCGGCAGGTCCTTGAGTTGGTCGCCGAGGGACGCGCCCCGTCGTCGTTTTTGACCCGCGAATCCTTCGAGAACGCCGTCACGGTCGACCTCGCACTTGGAGGCTCGACGAACACCATGTTGCACGTGCCGGCGATCGCGCAAGAGGCCGGCGTTGATCTTTCACTTGAGGACTTCGAAACACTCGCCGAGCGGACACCACATCTCGCACACATGAGCCCAGCGGGTCCCTGGCGGATGGAGCACCTCCGGGATGACGGTGGCGTGCCGGCAGTGATGCACCGGCTGCAGGATCTGTTGCACCTAGATCGGCCGACGGTTGATGGCGGGACAATCGGCGACCGGATCGCTGGCGCCGAGCCTCGTGGCGAGGTCATCCAGCCGCTGTCGGATCCGGTACATGAGGGTGGCGGGCTGGCAGTGCTCCGGGGGAATCTCGCGCCCAACGGCGCGGTCGTTAAGGCTGCTGCCGTTGCCCCGTCGATGCGACAGTTCACCGGCGAGGCGCGTGTCTTTGAGTCGCAGGCTGCCGCGCTTGAGGCGATCGATGGGGGCGACATCGATCCAGGATCGGTGATCGTTATCCGGTACGAGGGGCCACAGGGCGGCCCTGGGATGCCGGAGATGCTTGAGCCGACCGCCAAGATCAGTGGGTCACCGCGACTCTCCGAGAACGTCGCATTGATCACCGATGGCCGCTTCTCCGGAGCGACCCGCGGGGCCGCCATCGGCCACGTCAGTCCGGAGGCGGCCGCTGGTGGGCCGATCGCGCTGGTCGAGGAGGGCGATCCCATCGAAATCGACATCGACGCCGGACGACTCGAACTCGCCGTTGAGGACGATGTTCTTCACGAACGTGCCGCCACGTGGACGCCGCCGACGATTGAGGCTCCGGACATTCTCAGGCGATACGCCGCAATGGCGACGAGCGCCGACAAAGGTGGCGTCCTCTCAGTGCCCGAGCAGGCGTCACCGGAGATTCAGGGGCTCTAGAACCGGGCTACCGAGCGATCGTAAGCGGAACACGCGTGCTATCCTCGACATGC
>JBKHFN010000164.1:0-4124 GCA_046540195.1 Salinarchaeum sp. | reverse complement strand
CACGGGCGTCTGAATCATACTCGCCGATGCTCGCGTCGTGAATCCGGGCGCGCATCCGGCCGCTGAACGGCGGCGTCACGCGGAGGACCGTCTGCCCGCGGTCGCGCTCGCGGGCTTCGACCGCGTTGACGACGTCCGCTGCATGAACAGCGATGGACCGAATCACGGACGGATCCGCGCTCTCAGAGGTCGTCATAGCCTGCTTTCATCGACGGACGCACTTATCGGTGGCCGTCTCGGCGTGATTGGACAACACCCGGCTGTCGATGGATACTGCAGAAACTAAATATCAGGATGCAACAACACCCCACCATGAGCACCGATGACGATCAACTCATCGCCGCCTTCGACGACGCTGGCTTTGAGGTCGCCGACCTCTCGCACAACCGGAATCTCATCCGGATCACACTGACCGACGAGACCGCACAGGCTGACGACCTTCGTGCGGTCGTCGAGGAGGCGCTTGGAGAGGATGCGGCGATGGGGTTAAACGTCGCTACCGAAGCCATCGACGGTGGCGACACAATGGGGACGGTCGTCTCCTTCCGCGTACGATAGTCGCACTTAGACCGTAATGACGTCCGGGTCGGCCGCCGGCGCCGGCGATTCGCTGAGAGCGAACACGCCGACGAGCGCGACAAGAAGTGGTAATACGACGAACGCGAGCAGTGCACCGCCAGCGAGGAGCACACCAGCAACCGGCAGCGCGAGGGCGCTCCAGACAAAGAGGGCAAGCGCCATCCGAAGTCCACTCCACGTAGAGCGAGTGGACGCAGGCGTGGCGGTGTACGCCCGGTAGGCGACGTACCCGCTTGCGGCGGCGGTCGCCGCAAGCCCTGCAAGGGCGAGTGTCCCAAGCATGCCTATGGATACGACGGCAATCAGTATGAAGATTGCGCTCGCTCAGTCGTCTTGCTCGGGGGCGCGGGCCTGTCGGCGGGCTGCACGATCAAGGAACGTCTTCGGGAGGTCCTCAAGTTCGCCGGCCTGGACGCCCCAGAGATGCGCATACAGGCCATCGGCCGCAAGCAGTTCCTCGTGGGTGCCTCGCTCGACGATCCGGCCCCCCTCAAGGACGAGGATGGTATCGGCGTCCTTGATGGTCGACAGCCGGTGGGCGATCGCGAACGTGGTCCGGTCGGCACTCAGCGCGTCGAGTGACTGCTGTATTAACAGCTCGGTCTCAGTATCAACATCACTGGTGGCCTCATCGAGAATAAGGATCTCCGGGTCACGAAGGATCGCCCGAGCGATCGAGAGGCGCTGGCGCTGGCCACCGGAGAGTTTCACGCCCCGCTCGCCAACTTCGGTATCGTAGCCCTCCGGGAGGTTGGTGATGAACTCGTGGGCCTGAGCCATCTTCGCCGCCTCAACGATGTCCGCCCGGTCGGCGTCGAACCGGCCGTACCGGATGTTCTCGGCAACAGTCCCATAGAAGAGGAAGGTGTCCTGGCTGACGTAGCCAAGTGCGTTCCGGAGGCTTGAGAGCTGAACACCCCGGACATCCTGGCCGTCGATCCGGACGGCACCGTCATCAACGTCGTACAGTCGCATCAGGAGTTTGAGCACGGTCGACTTGCCAGCGCCGGTCGGCCCGACCAGGGCGAGTGTCTCACCACTCTCGACAGTAAAGGAAATGTCCTCAAGGACGCGGTCGTCACCGTAACCGAAGGCGACATCATCGTATTCGACACGACCATCATCGATCGACAGCGGCGGCGCATCGGCCGGTTCAGGCAGTCGGTCGGGTTCGTCCATTAACCCGAAGATCCGGGCGCTTGAGGCGCGAGCGCGCTGGTACATATTAATAATCTGGCCGAACTGAGCGACCGGCCAGATGAACCGCTGGCTGTAAATAATGAACGCGACGAATGTCCCGGTTCGGAGGGTCCCACTGAAGGGGCCAGGGGCGGTTCCCTGGATGACCCAGAGCCCACCGACAGCGAAGGTCAACACGAAGCCGATGCCTGAGAGTAGACGCAACCCAGGGAAAAAGCGGATCCGAACGGCGATGGCCCGCCAGTTCGTGTCGTAGTACTCCTGAGAGACGTCCTCAACGCGGTCGGACTCGTAGGGCTCGGTGACGCTTGACTTGATAACCTTGATGCCGCCGAGGTTGTTCTCAAGACGGCTGTTGAGTTTGCCGACGGTTGAGCGGACCTGGGCGTACCGCGGCTGGATCACCTTGATAAAGAGGTACGTGAAGCCGACGATCAGCGGGATTGGCGCCATCGTCAGCAGCGCCAGCTGCCAGTTGTACGCGAACAGCAGTATGCCGATACCGACAACCATGACGAGCATGCGGAACAGCGAGTTCATGCCGTCGTTGAGGAACCGCTCAAGCCGGTTGACATCGTTCGAGAGGATGGACATCATCTCGCCGGTCTGCTTGTCGGCAAAGAAGTCCATGTTCAGCGCCTGCATGGCCTCGTAGGTGTCGGTCCGGATGTCGTGTTGGATCTCCTGGGCAAAGCGGTTGAATCCCCAGTTGCGCACCCAGTGGAAGACGGCCGCAAGCAGGAAAATGACGCCGACAAGGCCGCCGGTGAGCCAGAACTGCAGCATGCGGTCATCTGGAATATACGGCGCAAGAAGCCCCGATCCGATGGGTAATGCGGCTGCGTAGGAGACCTCCTGGAGAAAGACGGCGTCAATGGCGACTGCGAGGAAGATCGGCGGCAGGAGATCAAGCGCCCGAGCGATAATCGACGCGCTGACGCCGATAGTCCCGGTCACCCAGTACCGCAGACCATACTGCCGAAACAGTCGACGCATGGGATTCTCGATCTTGTCCCGCTGGTCCTCAAACGGGTCGTCATCCTCCCAATCAACACTCATCGATTCCACTCAACTGAGGGGACCGAGGCGTATAGGGATTGGCCTGACGACAGGAAGCCAGGACCCCGCCAGACGGCCATCACTCCGGGGTGGCGATGGTCATGACGGGAACCGGGGCCGAGCGCACGGTTGATTCGGCGACGCTGCCGAGCAGAATCCGGTCGGTGCCTCGTCGACCAGTCGTCCCCATGCCCACGGCGTGGATCTCGTTTGTCTCGATGTACTCAAGAATCGCCTCGGCAGGTGACCCCCGCTCGATGTGACGGACGATCATAGAGATACCGTGTGCGTCGGCCGCATCGGCGACGGTCTTGACGGCGTCACTCGCCGCCTGTTCGAGGTTCGCCTCGGAGATTGTCGACCGAACATCCGGTCCAAGCGCGGGCTCCTCGACGACGGAAAGGACGTGTACAGTGGCGTCGAGCTTGGCCGCAAAGTCGACAACATGTTCGGCCGCGTATGTAGCACTGTCACTCCCGTCGGTTGGGATCAGGACGTGCTCGTAGGGGAAGGTCAGTTGCTCGTCGGGTTGCATCCGGACCGTAAGGACAGGGACCGAGGAGAGCCGAACGACCTTCTCGGAGACACTCCCGGCAAGGTACCGCGAGAGGCCCTCGCGGCCGTGGGTCGGCATCACGATCAGGTCGTGATCGTACCGTTCGGCATACTCGACGATGCTCGGCGCCGGATTGCCCTGGACAACATCGGTGTCGTACGACACACCAAGCGTGTCGAGTGTTTTTGCTGCCTCGTCAACGATGTCCTCGCCTTGTTGGACGAGTGTGTCGATAACGTGGCCCTCGACAACGGTGACGCTGTCGCGCGCTGTGTCGGCGACATAGAGCACCTGGATGGTCGCGTCGGCCCAGTGTGCGATCTCACTGGCGTGATGGAGCGCCTCGGCGGCACTCGTGCTGCCGTCGAACGGCATGAGAATGGTGTCGTACATGACCCTACGGACAGGTATGGGAGCCCCCCCACAAAGGTCTTCACCGGGATGGATAGCGCGTTCACCGGCCGTTTCCGCCCTGATCGCCTCTCGCCTGAAGGGTGGGCTTCCCCTCACTACGTGTGAGGATGGTCCTCGTCGGTCGATGGTTCCGTGGTGGTCTCCTCGGCGGCATCACGATCGATCGTCACCCGGGCTTTCTGAATGCGGGTATCGTCCACCTGCTCGGCGCGGAGTGTCACGTTTTCGTAGTGGAACTCCTCACCCTTCTCGACGAGCCGGCCGGCACGGTTGAAGATGAACCCTGCGATGGTCTCAAACTCCTCACCCTCCGGAA
>JBKHFN010000163.1:0-4128 GCA_046540195.1 Salinarchaeum sp. | reverse complement strand
CGAAATATCGACTGTAAAATCACCCGGGCGAGCGCGCGTGAGTCGACCGACAGCGAGATCCTCTCCTCCGGAGCGATTATCGAACGGATCCTCAATCGCCGCGGGTAGTCACCGATCAGAGCAGGTCCTCGGCGTCAAGTCGCTCGATGGCCTCTTGGATGCGCTCTTGGCTATTCGCATAGGAGATCCGGGCGTAGCCGGGCGTCCCGAAGGCACTGCCAGGGACGGTCGCGACGTGAGCCGTCTCGATTGCCCGCTCACACCACGTCTGGTCGTCGTCGCTGACGGGCAACATCAGATAGAATGCCCCCTCTGGGGCGTCGACATCGATCCCTCGCTCGGCCAGCAGGTCGACAAGCAGGTCCCGACGTTCCTTGAAGGCATCAACCATCGTATCGACGGTTGTGTCGGTGTTTTCGAGGGCTTCGATCCCGGCGCGCTGGACGAAGTTCGCCGCACACGAGACCGAGTGAGACTGCAACTTCCCGGCCTGATCGATGATCGGCTGTGGTGCCGCGAAGTACCCCAGTCGCCACCCGGTCATCGCGTAGGTCTTCGAGAAGCCGTTGAGCGTGATCGTCCGGTCGGCCATCC
Source organism: Salinarchaeum sp. (assembly GCA_046540195.1). GTDB lineage: Archaea > Halobacteriota > Halobacteria > Halobacteriales > Salinarchaeaceae > CAZFMU01. The sequence continues at coordinate 3,534 of JBKHFN010000163.1, read as the reverse complement.
CGGAGAGTGTCCCCAGACGGGTCGGTTCGACATCATAGACCACCCGGTCGTAGATTTCGTCGCTCAACACCGTGATGTCGTGCTCGACAGCCAGGTCACGGACGCCTTCGAGTGCCGCCTCAGAGAAGACCGCCCCCGAGGGATTGGCTGGCGAGTTGACGATCAGCATCTCGGTGTCATCCGAGACCGCCTCCGCCAACTCATCAAGGGCCGGCTCGAGAGCGAAGTCGTGTTTGGCCAGATCGACACGGGTGAGACTCCCTCCAGCGATCTTGACGACCGCCTCATAGGAGACCCACGCTGGATCCAGCAGAACCACCTCATCGCCGTCGTCGATCAGCGTGTGTACCACCTCGAAGAGCGCCTGCTTGCCTCCCGGGGTCACCATGATCTGGTCAGGATCGTAGGTGAAGCCGTCGTCCGCCAACCGGTCAGCGATCGCCTCGCGGAGCGCCGGAATCCCCTGTGAAGCCGTGTATCCAGTGTGGCCGGCGTCAAGCGCCGCTTTGCCCGCCTCGACGATGTTTGCCGGCGTGTCGAAGTCGGGCTCACCGACGCTCAGATCGACGACATCCGCTCCTTCAGCCTCCAACTCGGAGGCCTTGGTGCTGATCGCAAGCGTAGCGCTCGGCTCGACACGTTCGACGCGGGCTGCGAAGTTGCGTTCCATCGCTCGGGTGTGCGTGAGGGAGGGCCTTACCGGTTGCGCTACCGGGAGGTGTCAGGTTCCCCGAGTTCTTCGACGAGATGCACGGCATCAGCGATGGTCCGGCCACCGATTTCGACGCGTTCGCGGGCTTCGGCGCCACTCATTCCCGGCCCGGTGATGCCCATCGCGATCGGTGTGTCACGATCCCGTTCAACGGTCGCCAGCTGGTCAAGGGCCGCTCGGGCGATCACCTGGTCATGATCCGTATCACCCGTGACGATCGCCCCGATCACTGCGACGGCATCGACGTCCTCTCGTCGGGCTAACCGGTCGGCCGCGAGTGGGGTGTCGTATGATCCAGGTACGTGATGGGTCACAACAATCTCCGCCCCCAGTACGGTCGCCCGCTCGCGAGCATCCTCCTCCATCGCCTCGGTCACCGACTGATTGAACTCTGCGACAACGAGTCCGAGTCTGACCATACCGGCGCGTGGCTAGCCCCCCTAATAGGCCTGTGGGCCGAAGGCTTTTGCCGGCGCTGTCGTAAGGTCGACCATGGTTTCAGCCCTCCCACTGGTTGCCTTTCCCGGTACAACCGGGCTCATTGCACTGCTCGCCGTTTTCACGCTGGTTATCATCACGATCTACAGCATGGTGGAGATCGTTGACGCCTACGAAAAGCGCGCGCTGACGGTCTTCGGCGAGTTCCGAAAGCTCCTCGAACCGGGGATCAACTTCGTTCCCCCGTTCGTTTCCCGGACCTACCGCTTTGACATGCGGACACAGACGCTTGATGTACCACGACAGGAAGCTATCACGCGCGACAACTCACCGGTGACGGCCGATGCTGTCGTCTACATCAAGGTGATGGACGCGAAGAAGGCCTTTCTTGAGGTCGATGACTACAAGAAGGCTGTCTCGAATCTCGCACAGACGACCCTTCGGGCTGTGCTCGGCGACATGGAGCTCGACGACACGCTCAACAAACGCCAGGAGATCAACGCGAAGATCCGGCGCGAACTTGATGAGCCGACCGACGAGTGGGGCATCCGTGTCGAATCCGTCGAGGTTCGCGAGGTCAACCCCTCGAAGGATGTTCAGGAGGCCATGGAAGAGCAGACCTCCGCAGAGCGCCGCCGTCGCGCGATGATCCTCGAAGCACAGGGTGAACGACGGAGTGCCATCGAGACCGCCGAAGGTGACAAACAGTCGAACATCATCCGAGCACAAGGCGAGAAGCAGAGTCAGATCCTCGAAGCCCAGGGTGATGCCATCTCGACGGTTCTGCGGGCCAAGTCAGCCGAGTCGATGGGCGAGCGCGCCGTGATCGAGAAGGGGATGGAGACGCTTTCCGACATCGGTCAGGGTGAGTCGACAACGTTTGTCGTGCCACAGGAACTGTCATCGCTCGTCGGCCGGTATGGCAAGCACCTGACGGGATCAGATGTCGAAACCGACGGCGCGTCACTCGACAGTCTTGAGTTCGACGAGCAGACCCGTGAACTCCTTGGCATCGACGATATCGAGGACATCCTCTCGGAGATCGACGAGGAGACGGAGATGGATCTTGAGGAGATGGAACAGGAGGCCGAGGCGATCAAGACCGGAACGGCCGATGGCAATTTGAAGAGTCCGGATGAAATCATCGGCGATGTCGACCCAGAGGCCGAGGATATCGAAAAGAGCGTCGAGTAAGGACTTCCTTCTCCGCGGATGGACAATAATACCTAAACCGGCCGTCCACCTATAGTCGCATACTGAATGGTCGACGAGGACAAGCGCGCGACATTGCGCCGGTTCGCGGCAGCCGGTGCAGCTGTCTCCACGGGACTCACCGGTACGGCCGCCGCGAGCGAGAGTGACACCCGAGAGGCACTCGTTGGCTACGTGACACAGACCCCAGGGGCCCACTTCTCGAAGATCCGTGATGACCTCCAGCTCGGTACCGGAGAGACACAGTACCACCTCCGGCAACTTGAGGATTCCGGGACCGTCACCAGTCGATCTGATGGCGCCTATCGTCGGTATTTTCCCGCGGATCAATTCGATACATTTGAGCAGACGGCGCTCGGCTATCTCCGCCGTGAAACTCCTCGGCAGATGCTCTTCGCCCTGCTTGAGACTCCCGGTCAGACGGGGGCTGCCCTCGTCTCACAGGTCGATGTCGCCCGCTCAACCGTAAGCACACATGCTAGTGCGCTCACAGAGGCCGGGCTGATCGAGCGCGACAGCAGTGGCTACCGGGTGCAGTATCCCGAGACGGTCGTTGCACTCGTGTTGCGGTATGCGGAGTCATTTGGTGACGAGGCCGTCCGGTTCGCAAGTGATGCAGATCGGCTCCTCAGTTACGATCCGCCGGAACGCGAACTCTGAAAGGAAACGTATGGTCGTGTCGGCTCGTCAGATCAGGCGGCCGCAGGCGTGCCGGTTTCGTCGCTGTCGGCCGCCTCAAGCAGCTCTTTATATCGGTTCCGGATGGTAACCTCGGAGACATCTGCCACCTCGCTGACCTGGTTTTGCGTAACCTTCTCGTTGGTGAGCAGCGACGCGGCGTAGACGGCCGCGGCGGCGAGTCCAACCGGCGATTTTCCGGAGTGGATCCCGCGGTCACGGGCTCGACCCAGGAGGTCACGGGCCGTTCGATCAACCTCTTCTGAGAGATCGAGATCTGAGACGAACCGGGCAACGTACTGCTTGGGGTCGGCAGGTTGCACCTCAAGGTTCAGTTCGCGGACGACATACCGGTAGGTCCGGGTGAGTTCCATCTTGTCGACCCGGCTTACCTCGGTGATCTCGTCGAGGCTCCGAGGGGTGTTGGCCTGCCGGGCGGCAGCGTATAGTGCCGCCGTCGCGACCCCCTCAATGGACCGACCTGGGAGGAGGTC
>JBKHFN010000162.1:0-4136 GCA_046540195.1 Salinarchaeum sp. | reverse complement strand
CCGGAGATCTGGTTCCGCTGTGGCTGCCTCCCGGATTCGGTCGATGACGCCTGGACTCACGTCCGCGCGGGTCAGCGCCTCCGTTGGCGCGTCGGCGATCTCTCTTGGTCGGTCGAAACCAGCGTCAGCCAGGGCATTCGCCCGCTTTTGTCCGATCCCATCGATCGCCGTTAGCCCAACGGCGTCTGCGCCGACCCCGTGTTCGATCCGAGCCTCGATCCGCTGGACAAGATTCGCCTCACGAGGGGCCCCGAACTCCCGACAGATGGCGCCGAAGGCTGCCAGAAGACGCAGTGCGTTCTGACGAATGATCCACGCATCCGAGCGTAATTCGGTGGGAAGTGTGCCTGTCATTCCGGCGTGAAGAATGGCCAGTACCTTCCGTTGTCCGTCGTCGAGATCGGCGCCACGGTCACCGAGGACAGCGTTGATCGCGTCGGCCTCGTCGCTCCGTGCAGTAACATCGTCGAACTCCGCTGCCGCGGCCACCGCCTGGAGCACCACCTGTTCGGTGAGTCCGGCTGACCCTGTTATTGCCGTTTGGAATGTCTGTGCGGTCTCAAGCCGCAGATAATACGCCGAGGTGAGTCGCCCCAACGGCGTTGGCGTAACGCCGAGATCCTCATCGGTGTCAACGAACCCCCGATCGACGAGCGTCGTGAGTGTCTCTCGAAGACGGTCTTCGACCTCGGGTAATGCCGGTGTCTCCGTGCTGCGTTCAGCCCGTACGTAGCAGTACGTTGTCTCGAACCAGGCCATGACGTCATCAAGGTCGCTGATCGTTCCCAGGGCAACCTCTGCGACGAGGTGTTCGGCCAGATCCGACAGCAGGTGTGACTCAATCTCCTTGCCATCCTCAAGCAGGCGACGGTATCGTCGGGCATCCGAGCGGTCACAGATCACCCAGCCGTAGCCGACATCGTCGTACGCCGGACGTCCCGCCCGCCCAAGCATCTGAAGGACGTCGAGGGGGCTCATTTCGATTTCACCCTCCAGCGGATCGTGGTATTTGGTATCGCGGATAACGACACACCGGGCAGGGAGATTCACTCCCCAGGCCAGCGTTGAGGTCGAGAAGAGCAGGTCAATCCGGCCCTCGCGAAACCACGACTCGATGTGATCGCGATCGGCCTTCGAGAGCCCGGCGTGGTGAAAGGCGACGCCGTCAAGGACGCTCTTGCGGAGCGTGTCGTTTTCGAGGGCCTGTGTCTGGTCGTGAAACGCATAATCTCCGCGGTCTCCGACGCGAATGTCTCGGCTGGCGAGCTCGTCTCGGGCAGTTTTTGTGGCCTCAACGGCGTCCTGACGCGAGGCGACGAAGACCAGCGCCTGGCCGTCGCCATTGATGTGCGGTTCGACGATATCGAGCGCCCGGTAGAGCCGACGGTACTTGTCTGCGAAGGCGTTCTCACCGTGGGTGTAGGTCCGGACATCGGCGGTGAGTTCAACCGGTCGGTATGACTCATCGAACTCGAAGGTGGCCTCCGGTGGAGCCTCAAGCCACGCGGCGACATCATCGACGTTTGGCATCGTCGCCGACAGCGCGATGAACCGGGGATCGCACAGACGACGCAGCCGTGATACAATCGCCTCAAGGGCGCTCCCGCGTCGACGGGAGTCAAGTAGGTGCACCTCGTCGATGACACAGAGATCGACATCGGTAATGAAGGCATAGCGGTGCCGATCGTGTTTCCGTGTGGCCGAGTCCACTTTCTCGGGAGTCATCACCAGAATGTCCGCGTGACTCGCCCGCCGCGGATTCAATTCCCGGTCGCCGGTGACGACGTAGACCGAGTAGCCCAAGTCCTCGAATCCCTCCCAGTCCCGCTCGCGCTCGCTCGTCAGCGCCCGCATCGGCGCAACAAACAGGGCCGTCTGGCCGTTGTCAAGCGCCTTGCAGATGGCTGCCTCGGCAATGGCCGTCTTCCCACTGGCTGTCGGCGCGCTCACAACGACATTGTCGTCGGATCCGAGGACGACCGGGAGCGTCTCCTGTTGCATCCGATTGAACGCTTCAAAAGAGAAGGCCTCGACGAATCCCGGGAGTACCTCGGCGACATCCATCACTCGAATGCCGGCGAGTGGCAAGTATAGGGGTTTCGCACGCGTGTCCAGACCCGAGTGCCTATTAGGATCGGGCTGTCACGCTGTCGCATGGATGCGGCGGCACTCGCACGTGCCTACTACCGGCGAATCGACGACGGCACATACGACGCGCTTCGAGAGGTGCTCGCGGACTCGTTTGTCCACAACCGGCCGGACCGGACGCTTGAGGGCCCCGACCGGTTCGTCCAGTTCATGCGCGAGGATCGACCACTGACCAACACAACCCACGTCATCTCAATCGCCTGTGCGGACGACTCGACGGCTGTCGCTGAGGGTGTCCTTGAGGATGGAGACGGCGGACAACTGTTTGCGTTTGTGGATGTCTTCGAGTGCGCTGACGACACAATCACCGAGATTCGGACCTACACCGACTGAGTCACTCCCGTCGACCTTCGCCAACGGCAGCCTCGCCAACCGGCTCGTGGCCCTCGATGACCTCTTGGCCGCCCATGTACGGACGCAACGCCTCGGGAACCGTGACCGTTCCGTCCTCGTTTTGATAATACTCAAGGATCGCAACCATCACCCGTCCGACGGCCGTTCCAGAGGCGTTCAACGTGTGAAGATACTCCGCGCTCTCGTGGCGCTCCGGGCGGTACCGGAGCCCGATCCGACGGGCCTGGAATGCCTTGAAGTTCGATGCACTCGAAACCTCAAGCCACCGTCCACCGGTGTCGGGGCCCTCTGGCATATCATCGCCGGGAGCCCACACCTCGATATCGTAGGTCTTCGCCGACGCGAAGGTGAGATCGCCAGTACACAGTGTCAACACCCGGTAGGGCAATCCTAGTTGCGTGAGTACCTCTTCGGCCTCAGCGACGAGTCCTTCGAGACGATCCCAGGAGTTCTCCGGCCGGACGAAATTGACCAATTCGACCTTGTTGAACTGGTGTACCCGGACAATCCCCCGGGTTTCGGTCCCGTGTTCGCCTGCCTCTCGTCGGAAGTTCGGCGTGTACGCCTGGTGTTTGAGTGGTAGATCATCATCAAGGAGGATATCGTCGGCGTACATGTTCGTCACGGGGACCTCCGCCGTTGGACACAACCAGAGGTCCTCCTCATCATACGGGGCCTCCTCGTTGGCACCGATCCGGTAGGCATCGTCAGCAAACTTTGGAAGCTGTCCGGTCCCTTCCATCGAGGTGCTTTTGATCGGAATCGGCGGGAACAGATCGGTGTATCCCTGCTCGCGGTGGATATCGAGCATGAACTGGATCAGCGCGTGCTCGAGACGCGCTCCATCGCCCTTGAGAAAATAAAACCCGCTGCCGGTGGTCTTCGCCGCTCGCTGCTCGTCAATGATATCGAGTTCTTCTCCGAGGTCGTAATGTGGCGTTACCTCTGCGGGCAGTTCTCGGCGGTCCTCAAAGCCCCAGCGGCGCTCCTCTATGTTATCACTCTCATCGGCACCAACGGGCACCGACTCGTCTGGGACCTGTGGAATCTCAAGCAGTCGGTCGTCGAGTTCGGCGCTGAGCTCATCGGCGCGTGCCTCGACCGACTCGATCTCGGATTTGAGTTCCTGCGAGCGCTCGATGGCTGCTTCGGCCTCCTCGTCCTTGCCGGCCTGCTTGAGCTCTCCAATGCGATCGCTGATCTCGTTGCGTTCGTGCCGCAGGCTATCGCCACGGGCCTTGAGCTCCCGCCACTCTTCATCGATCTCGAGAATCTGGTCGAGATCAACATCGTCGATCCCGCGATCCGCAAGCATTGCTCGCACGCGGTCGGGCTCCTCGCGGAGCACATCCCGGTCGATCATATGTGGGGCCTTCCGCCGCCGGGGTGAAATCCATATCGGTGCTGCGGTGGGGGTTCCGGGGTGCTTTTTGTCCCCCCGGAGCGATGAGAACGGACATGGACGTAGGTGCCTTCAAGCGCGTTGACGTTGGCGCGTGTACGGACATTTACTGGCTCGAAACGGGGATGTACGACACCACTGGCTACGGCGTCGTCTACATCATCGATGCCGACCGCCCGGCAATCATCGATACCGGGATCGGAACCGGGGTCGATCACATCCTCGCCGCGCT
>JBKHFN010000161.1:0-4178 GCA_046540195.1 Salinarchaeum sp. | reverse complement strand
AGACGCTGACCCGTCCGGAGGAAACCTACGCAGCGGTCCACGAACACATCACCGACCGCGGGCAGTTCATCGATACCCTCGCCACCCGCGGTGAACACACCCCTGCAGCAGTGACAACTGCGTATGCACGGCGAGAACAGGGGACCCAATGACCATGCAGCGGCTGCTCAATCGCGCAGCCGCCGGCTATCCCTGGCCGGTCGACACCAGCCCAGAGTTAACCCGTGCGCTCAGATTTCTGGGGATCGATCGCGACCTGTCGGCGGAAACGGTCGTCCGAGCGGGGTACGTGCTTGGCGGCGTGATCGGTACGATTGCTGCTGCTGTCGTTGGGCTGGTCGGCCTCGGTATCCCGGCGATCGGACTTGCCGCCATCCTCGGTGGACTCGGAGCGACCCACCTCGTCCACAGCGGTCCGGTTGCACTCGCGACGCTCGCCCGGACGCGTGCACTCGGTGCCGCCCCGGGGATTGTTGGACGCGCAGTATTACGAATGCGTATCGAACCCTCAGAGGAGGCAGCGGTTGCCTTCGCAGCCGACACCGGGGAGAGTCCACTTGCGAGTAGTCTGAGACGGCACGTCCGCCGTGCTGCCGGCCGACCCGGAACCGGTGTCGATACCTTCGGCGAGGAGTGGCGCCCGTGGTTCCCAGCGCTTGAGCGGGCGCTTCACCTGCTCGGCGCGGCGGCCGATGCCCCACCGGCGCGTCGTGAGCGAACGCTTGACCGCGCACTCGAGACCGTTCTCCGGGGAACAAGCGACCAGATGCAGGCGTTTGTCGGCACCGTTAGCGGACCGGCAACGGGGATCTACGCCTTCGGCGTGCTGTTACCGCTGGCGCTCGTCGCCGTCGTGCCGGGGGCACGAATGGCCGGGATCGACATCACCGTCTCGACGATCGTCGTGATCTACGACGTGCTCTTGCCAGCTGGACTCATCGGTGCGGCCGGGTGGCTGCTCCTGCGGCGGCCGGTCGCGTTTCCCGCACCGACAGTGACCCGCGCACATCCATCAGTTTCCGACCGCTGGTGGCCCGCTCCGGTCGCTGGCGTGCTTGCCGGTGGTGGAGCCGCGGTGTTCGCCGCGAACGTGATTGCCCCCTGGACGGCGCCACTGGCGGGGCTCGGCATCGGAAGCGGGGTCGCACTCGCGGTGTGGTACCGGCCGATCATGACCGTCCGAAACAGGGTGCGCGACATCGAGGACGGGCTTCCCGACGCGCTATACCTGATCGGCCGGCGCGTAAGCGGGGGGCACTCCGTCGAGCGGGGGATCGAGCGTGCGGGTGCCGAACTCCCCGGTGCGATCGGCGATGTGCTGACAGAAGCCACCCGTCGGCAGCGTGTCCTCTCGATCGGTGTCGGTGACGCATTGATCGGAGACCACGGGGTTGTCTCAACGCTCCCGAGCGCCCGGACCCAGAGTATGGCCACGCTTCTCGCGTTAGCCGGCCAGGAGGGACAGCCAGCCGGACACGCGATCGTGTCGATGGCCGATCACCTCAATGAACTCCAGACGGTCGAGCGCGAAGCTCACCATGAACTCGCACAGGTAACCGGGACGCTCAAGAACACCGCGGCGGTGTTTGGACCCCTTGTTGCCGGCGCGACCGTCGCGCTCGCCGACGGCCTTCGGACCCTTGGCGATGACGAAGCCGTCGCGACACTCCCGGTCGACGGACTGGGACTCGCCATTGGAGCGTATGTCCTGATCCTGGCCACCGTGCTGGTGATCCTGTCGACCACACTTGAGCAGGGACTTGATCGGCCAGCCATCGGCTACCGTACCGGGGTCGCGACCGTCTCGGCGACGACGACGTTCCTCATCGCGTATGTGGGGGCTGGACTCCTGATCTAGCGCAGGTTCATACCAGATCGACCGGCCAGACCCCTCATGCTCGGCCCACCTGTCGATGCGTGGTATGCGTTTATCGCCCTCTCGATTGTGAGTACGGTGATCGCCGGCGTCAGCTTTGATCTCTCAGCGGCCGCGGCCCCGTCAGCCACCCCAGCGGCAGAGACGGTCGACGCGGTCGCCGCCGGCCCGGCACCAAGTATCGGCCATCACCCGCTTGCCGCTGATCGGGTGCGTATCGAATCGACCCGAATTGCCGTCGACCGGGGTGGAACGATCGATACGGCGCGGTATCGGTTCGGACCGGTCGTCCCGGTCATCCCGGGGACACCGCTTGCAACGGTCCTCAATGGAGCGCCACCGGAACACGTCTTCGACTCGGAGGCAAAATTCGATCGGGCGCTCGGACAGGCACAGGCACACGAGTCACGGTGGCAGGATGTTGATGCGGGGCTCACCGTACGCGCCGTGGCGTGGAATGAAACCAACGCGACGCTCGTTGGGGTACGGTCGTGACAGACCGAATATCCGACTGCCGTGGGCAGGTTGAACCACTAGCGGCCATCGCCGGTGTGCTCGCGATCTGTATCGGTCTCGGAATGGTAGCAACCGTCTTTCACGATGCGGCCCCGGTCGACGACCGATCGGTCGCTGGACCAACACTTGATCGGACGGCGGCCGCCGTCGTCTCCGGGGGAACGGTCACCCCAAAGGCACTTGACGCACTCGACCGTCCGGCACCATCGGGTTACCGGGCGAACGTGACAGTTGAGACACTCAGAACGCACCATCACCGGGGACCGACGCCGCCACCGGAAGCCGATCGCGCGTCACGCCCCGTGTCCGTACAGGTTCGTCCGGGGGTCAAACGGCCGGGAACACTCACGGTGGCGGTCTGGCGTGTCTGAGACGACCGACCGAGGCGTCAGCACGGTGCTCGACGTGAGCCTCGGACTCCTGTTGATGAGCGCCGCGATCGGCGTGGTTGTGACACAGACAACTCCGACACCGCCGCCGGATCGAGCGGCTGACACGGCGACACTTCTTGGAACTGCAACCGAGTCGATAACGTATACTCCCGGTCCGGAAGGAGCCACCTACAACCACTCGCGGCACGACCACGGGACGGTCGCTCGACTACTGGCATCGGCTGCCATCACAAACGCAAGCATTGACGGACAGCCAGTCGCTCCGGCGGGGAGCTACGAGCGGGCGGTGACCAGTGCCACGAAGAATATTCTCGCGGGGGTTGATGGCCAGGTCGCCGTTACCGCGCGCTGGGCACCGGTTGAAGACGGGCCGATAGCAGGCCGAATACGGGTCGGCCCGAGCCCACCGCCGGATGTCGATGTCCACGCCGCCCGGGTGGTCGTTGCGATCGACACGCAGGACTGGCAGACACACCACCCGAATCACACCCGTGCGGTCGCTCAGGCGACCGTCGACGCGATGTTTCCACCGACACGGGTCGCTCCAGCGCGCGTCTCACCCGGCGAGGATCGTCGAGTCATCAATGCTCGATACCGGGCGGCAAGCGAGGCGTTCGGCGTTGATCCAGCCCGGCCGACCAACGCGACATCCGCCACGTGGGCCAATCGGTATCTCGCTATCGGGCTCGCGGATCGACTCGCGGACACGAACGTGACGGTCTCAAACCGCACCACGGCCCCGACAACCGTCGAGGTCGTTGTGTATACCTGGCAGTCATGAGCCGGGGAGTGTCATTCATGGATGACGACCGGGCGCGGGTCCCCTTCGCGGTGATCGGTGCGTTCATACTGGTCAGCGCAGCGACGATCGCTGCGGTGCCTTTCGGCGAATCGACCGTCGACCGTGGCGCTCTGACGGCAAGCGATCGAACCGTTGCGGCAGCCGAAACGACCGTTCGGGAGGCCACACAGACGGCCGGAGCCGTCGCTGCTGCCAACCCCGTAGTTGAACCGGCTTGAACCGGCCGGGTTCGGGCGCGTGCTTGAGGACGACCGGCCATTCCGGTCCTATCTTGAGTTACTTGTGTACGCCGAGACACAGCAACGGCTCAACAACACAGCCGAACGGGTGGCCGGCCAGCGCGGTACGGCAACGTTACCGCCGGTCACCGACGACGCATCCGCCCGAATGGCGATTGACCGGACCACCGTCGAAGCGGCTGGGAATGGCTCGGTTCGCGTGCGTATCGAGGGGCTCGACGTACGAATTAGCCGGGACGGTCGTGTGATCTCACAAGCGCGTAAACTACCCTCCCCTACTTCGCTCGGGGGCAATGGTCCCGCTCGCTCGTTGAGGGGAGGGCTTTCGCGTGGACTCCCGTTCTATGCCTTAG
>JBKHFN010000160.1:0-4197 GCA_046540195.1 Salinarchaeum sp. | reverse complement strand
CGATCTATGAGACTGCTACGAAATCGTCTCGGCATGGAACTGCTATCCAACTACCAAGGTCAATAACATCGCCGCCAAGGTTGGAAGTAAGTACGTTCTGATTGCCGCATATGACCATCACGCGACGAAGACAGTTAGCCAGTTTGATACGATTGGGGTCTACTCCGGATACGGGGCAGAGAATCAGCTTAACTTCGTTCCAGAATCACTTCCGTCGCTAGAGTACGAAGGGGAAGTGTCGTTACACTCGTTTAGTGGGCTGTGTAATTTCTCTGAGCACCCGCATATCGATATCGGCTGAGGCCATTACAGAGATCATCGACAGACCGTCGTAGTCGCATTGATTAGTTAGCCGTCGATCAGTGAAACGCCTCCCGCAAGAACACAAGCGCGGCGCCGAACATCGCGAGATTACCGAAAAACGCCAGCCGGTCGCCGCTACCCGATCCCTCCTCGGCGTTCCAGAAGTCGTGCATCGTCGGCGTGACCACCGCGAGGAACGTCACCGCGGCACCGGCGGCGAGTTTCGGCAGTCGCCAGAGCGCGATACCCAGGCCCGCAAACAGCATCATTCCCGACGCGAAGGGGGCCGCGTACGTGGGAAGCGGAACGTCCGCCGAGGCGGCATACTCGATTGTGTTCTCCATGTCCCGGAAGTCCTCGGAGGCCTGCAGGGCCAATCCGAGACCGAACAGAACGCGGCCGAGGGCTGACAGCCGTCTGACAGGGCCAGTCGAGTCACTGTCGGGGCTCATACATGAATTGGGACACGTGTAGAAATAAGCGTTTGTGGCGATCTCTGGCGGTCCACACAGTCGAACGGTCCACGGTCAAAGCCCGACAGACTGCGTGAGCGCCCACTCATCATCAAGTACCTTACTCTTATTGTCTGTCCCCCGCCCGGTGAGGAGCCCGACGTGGAACAGATGCGCTTTGAACTGGAAGTGAAGGCTTGACTTGTAGACGGTCGGATCCGCGAGCATCGTCTCGTCGATCTCGCCGTCGGCGGTGAGAGCGTCCTCGCGTCTTGACTGAGTGATGCACACTTCAACGGCGAGTGGCTGGTTGATCTGGCAGGCTCTTCGGACGACGGCGTCGATCCCGGCCGGCTTGATCCCCGCTCGGTGGAGGGCTTCGAGTGCCTTGACGATCAGGCGAGTTGGCTCGTACTGCATCGCGACCGAGCGGGCAAGCTGGGCCCAACGCGGGGCGAGTTCCGTGAAGCGTGTGCGTCGACCCCGCCACGTGGCAACGGTCTCAAGTGCGTCTGCGATGCTCCCGTGGTGATCACGGGCGAAGCGGACCACCTCTGCCCCGAGGTGCGTCAGCGTCTCCCTCGAGCCCTCGTTGTCCACCAACCCCAGCAGGATGGCGCCGCGTCGGCCGCCCGATATGTCTCCGATCACGTGCTCGGCGTAGACCTCGCGCGTGTCATCCGTCGCAGCGAGCGCAAGCGCATACCCGAGGTAGTTCTTCGGGTGGTTCAACGGAAAGCTCCCCTCGGTGAGCCGGTGCGAACGCGCCTGGAACCGGATCGTATCGACGGTCCGCGAGAAGTCACCAACCCCGGTCGCCTGGGCGGGCTCGACGAGCGTCACCTCCCGAGGCGTCTTGACACCGATGATGCCGACGTTCAGATCGCGAGCGAGCGCCCGGGCCTGATCGGTCACGCTCTGGATGGGGGCAGCGACGTACGCGATATTGACCTCCGAGAGGTGGCGGTAGGCCTGATCGATGCCGCGACGGATGTCGGCAGCACTTGGGTCGCGGTTGTCGCCTTTGGCCTCAATGACGGTCACCGGGTTCGTCGCCGCCTCGTCGTTGAGCACTTCTAGAGCTGGGGGTCCCACACCGAGGAGATCGGGCTCGCCGTTCGCGAGTCGGATCGTGTTGTAGGGTTCGAGACGGCGATGGATCTCTGCGGGAATCTTCCAGTCACCCCAGGTCGTGGTCGTGAACTGGGTCTCAGTGACCGCATAGCGATCCGAACTCGTCGACAGATCCGGATAAAGTGCGGTCTTGGCAGCGGCGAGGACAGCGGGCTCGGCGAGCGTTGCTGCCATTGCTCTTTTTCTCTCCCGCGAATCATTAAACCGACCGCCCGAGGAGCACGAGCGTTCATCGATGAGGAGGGCGAAGCGGGAGCCGTCCCAAGAGAGCCACACACCAGATCGGAGGATGTCCCTCGCACGTGACCCCCTCCTGTTCATCCTCCGGGCTGTCAAAATCGAGATTCAAGGCGACGTGTCGTCTGGGTCGATCGTTCTGATCGCACTCGCACTCGGCACGCTGACCATCATCGGACAGGGGCTTGCCCGTGTCGCCACGGCCACCGGTGACCCCGAGTGATCAGGGAGACAACGCATGTAGCCTCAATTCCGGATTGTCTGCACGACCGTGCCCCCACCGACCAGGAGCCCAAGAATGATGAACACCAGCGGTTTGTTGCTGCGGGTGTCCGTCAGGAAGGCCTCCCGTGGGGCGTCAACGGGAACATAGGCCATCGTTGACGCGCCCGCATCAAGCCCCGACAGGGCGTCCTGTGCCGCCTGGCGGGTATCGAACTCTGTTGAAACCGGCCCGGGATAGAGGTTCGTTGTCGTGTAGGTCGACCCCTCATAGGTGTAGGTGAACGTCGCCGACGGCGTGTAGTCGGTGTCGCCGCGGTGGGTGTCTGAATCGATCGCCGTCTCGACGATCGTCGCCGACACCGTCTCGGTGTCATCAAGCGCCTGGGTCTGGCCGACGTAACTGTAGACGCCAAAGCCGACGACGCCAAGACTCACCAGCAGGGCAATGGCCACGCCGAGTGGGCCGTCGGGCCCGTTGATCTCCATGTGAGATGACTATGGAACCGCCCGTCGGAAAAAGCCCCCGCCCGCGTTACAGGCCCGACAACACCCGTCGTCACGGCGAGGACAAGATAGTGCCTAAGTATGTTCGGACCGTATCACTTGTATCATCGAATGAGTAGTCAACCCGATACCGGCCGCGAACTGTCTGACAATTCAATTCTGAGAGACCGGTTTACCTCCGAGGAGATCTTCGAGCGCTTGATTGTCGATGCCGACGAGGAGATTTCGCGGAGCTTCCGCGAACTCTTCTTCAGCGCCCTCGCCGCCGGCTTCGCGATCACGCTCACCGTGTTGTTGTACGCCTCAATGACCGAGGCGTCAAACGGTCTGCCAGTCGTTGGCGCGCTGTTGTACCCCATCGGCTTCATCTACATCATCCTGGGTAACTACCAGCTATACACCGAGAACACCCTGCCGCCGGTCGCGCTAGTGGTCGAGCGGATGGCAAGTGTGCCATCAATGCTCGCGATGTGGGGGATCGTCCTTGTTGGCAACCTCGTCGGCGCCAGTCTTGGCGCTGCCGCCCTGGCCTATGGCGGGGTGTTCTCTCCGGAGGTCAGCCAGACCGCAATCGGAATTGCCCAGAGCGGCATCGCCACGCCGTCGGGCACGCTCTTCTTCAAGGCGGCCTTCGCCGGGCTAATCGTCGCCGGTGTCGTCTGGCTTGACTTCGGCGTGCGCAACGCCACCGCACGCTTTTTGCTTGTGTACATGGCGTTTCTGGCCATCCCGATGGGCAACCTGTATCACGTTGTCGTCTCGAGCACGGAGGTCATGTACCTCGTCTTCCTTGGCGAGGCCAGCCTCCTCGCCGGGGCTACCGGCTTCATCCTGCCCGTCCTGCTGGGCAACACCTTCGGCGGCGTCCTTCTGGTCACTCTCGTGAACTACTTCCAGACCCCCGGTTACATCCAGGAAAACCCCGGCAAGCGACTCAGCATTAACGAGTGGCTTTTTGGGTGGCACCGCGGCCGCGACAAGGAGGAGCTCGGACGCACCCTCAGCGACTGATCGGCACCGCCGCCAATCACCTATACTGGAGTGTACACATGCTTATCGTGAGCGCTGCTGATTGAGCAGACCTGTGGCTCGCCGATCGATGCAATACAAAAGAATACGTCAGTCGTGTCGCCCGAAGGCGACGGGGTGACGTGTGTTTAAACGCGAACGACGTTTGTCGCGCGCGGGCCCTTGGGGGCCTGTTCGATGTCGAATTCGAGCTCGGTGCCTTCGGTCAGATCCTCGCCGCCAACGTCCTCCATGTGGAAGAACACGTCGTCGTCCGCGTCGTCGGTCTCAATGAAGCCGTAGCCGCCTGTGTCGTTGAAGAAGTCAACCTTAC
>JBKHFN010000159.1:0-4227 GCA_046540195.1 Salinarchaeum sp. | reverse complement strand
TTGACGGTCTGCTGTGCACCTCTTCAATGGAACTGGGGATCGACGTCGGCCATGTTGATCACGTGATTCAGTATTCGAGTCCGCGACAGGTCTCACGACTAGTCCAGCGCGTTGGACGAGCCGGTCACAGCGACGATCAGATCTCGCGGGGGACGATCGTTGCCACACAAGCCGACGACACACTTGAGGCAATGGCGATTGCCCGACGAGCAATGGAGGGAGCGGTCGAACCGGCCGCAATCCACGATGGGAGCTTAGATGTCCTCGCGAATCAGATCGCCGGGATCGTCGAAAGCAACGATGGAATCAACGCCCGGCAAGCCTACGAGGTGCTGACACGTGCGTACCCGTTTCACGAGCTTGATACCGAGACCTTCCGGGCGGTTGTAAGAGAACTCGATGCCAACCGGATTGTACGACTCAAGGAGTCCGAGGATACGATTGAGCCGGCTGGCACCTGGCAGTATGTGTATGCAAATCTCTCGATGATTCCGGATGAGGAGACCTACGCGGTTGAAGATGTCGCCAGTAGCTCACAGGTCGGCACGCTTGACGAGCGGTTCGTTGCCACGATTCTTGCGCCAGGAGAGACCTTCATCCAAGGCGGTGATGTCTGGCGTGTAGTCGACATCGATGACGGCGACGCCACCGTCACGGTCTCACCGATCGAAGATCCCGCCGGCGAGGTCCCTTCCTGGATCGGCCAGGAGATACCCGTTCCCAAGCCCGTCGCCCAAGAGGTCGGCGAGATTCGATCTGTCGCCGGAGAGCAACTAACTTCCGGGGCAACGCGGCAGTCGGTCGCACGCGATCTGGCGAGCCGGTATCCGATCACCGGTGACGGACTCGGACAGTCACTCGACCGGCTTGACCGACACACCGAGACGGCTGCGATCCCGACGGACGATCACCTGCTCATTGAGGACGGGGGCTCGTCGATTGTCATCGACGCCGCTTTCGGCCACGAGATCAACGAGACGCTCGGTCGGTTGCTCGCGTCGCTTCTCGGCCAGCAGGCCGGGTCGTCGGTCGGTCTCGAAACCGATCCATACCGGATCGAGCTCGATATCCCACCCCGGGTTGACGGCACGGACGTCCAACGACTCCTCGAAGAGACGGATCCCGAGCACGTCAAGGGGCTGATTGAGCTGACACTTGATCGGTCGGAGTCACTGACCTTCCGGCTCTCACAGGTGGCTGAACACTTCGGTGCGGTCAAACCCTGGCGGGGCGAGTCACCACCAAGCGGGCGGCGGCTGCGCGACGCGCTTGCGGATACCCCGGCCTTCGAGGAGGCGCGGCGCACCGTCGTCCACGAAGATCTCGATATCGCTGGAACACAGGCTGTCCTTGAGGCGATCGCCGCAGGCACATATACGGTCGACCTTGTCGGCGGACACACACCGGTTGGGAGTGGCGGCCGCTCCGGCGGGCGAGACCTCCTAGCACCCGAGAATGCCGACGCAAGCGTGATCCAGGCCGTCCGCGAGCGCATCGAATCCGACGACGTCCGACTGTTATGTGTGCACTGCCAGGAGTACGAGCGCACCAAGCCAGTAAAGCGGGTACGCGAGCAGCCTGCCTGCCCGGAGTGCGGCTCAACCATGGTCGCCGCGTTGAACCCCTGGGACGAGGAAACAGCGTCAGCCGTCCGAAGCGCCGAGAAATCGGATGATGAAGACCGACGCACACGTCGGGCCTATCGGGCGGCAAGTCTCGTTCAGGCGCACGGCAAACAGGCCGTAATCGCGCTGGCAGCCCGTGGTGTTGGCCCAGACACGGCCGCCCGGATTATCAATAACCACCGGGATGATCCCGATGACTTCTACCGAGATATCCTTAACGCCGAACGGGAGTACGCCCGGACCAAGTCATTCTGGGACTAGCGCTGCTCGCGAACGATCGGGCACTGTAGGAGATGCCCCTTCTGATCATGGGGGCACAACATGCATGACGGCACTCGGATTTCAGCACACAATCATTAATGAATATCGGTGATGAATTGGAAGTAATGAACATTCAGTCAGTCTTATTTGCGAGGTGGTTCACGGCCCGAGTATGTCCGACGAATCAAATCCGTTCGAGAACCTGCAGGCGCAGGTCGATCAGGCTGCTCAGTATCTCAATGTCGACGACGGGCTCATCGAGCACCTCAAGCACCCCGAGCGCGTACTTGAGACGAACCTGACGGTTGAGCGCGACGACGGTACGCTTGAGAGCGTACGCGCCTACCGATCGCAGTACGACGGCTCGCGTGGCCCCTACAAGGGCGGGATCCGATACCACCCCGGAGTCACCCGCGACGAGGTCAAAGCGCTGTCGGGGTGGATGGTGTTCAAGTGCGCAACGGTGGACATCCCACTTGGTGGTGGCAAAGGTGGCATCGAGATTGATCCGTCAGCGTACTCCGAGGCTGAGCTCGAACGGATCACTCGAGCGTTCGCTACCGAACTGCGCCCGTTCATCGGCGTCGACCAGGACATCCCAGCACCGGACGTGAACACCGGTCAGCGGGAGATGAACTGGATCAAGGACACCTACGAGACGCTCGAAAACACCACGGCCCCAGGCGTCATTACCGGAAAGGCCCTCGACAGCGGAGGGAGTGCCGGTCGGGTCGAGGCGACCGGCCGGTCAACCATCGTCGCCGCACGCGAGGCCTTCGAGTACCTCGGGCGTGACATCGCCGACGCGACCGTCGCCGTCCAGGGATACGGGAACGCCGGCTGGTGGGCGGCCAACTTCGCCGACCAGATGGGCGCGACCGTTGTCGCTGTCAGTGACTCTTCAGGGGCAATTTACGCCGAGGATGGCCTTGACCCTGTGGCGGTCCGCGATCACAAGGACGAGACTGGCAGCGTCGTTGGCTTCCACGACGCCGACGAGGAGTTCACCAACGACGAACTGCTGACGATGGACGTTGACCTGCTTGTGCCCGCGGCCCTCGAAAATGCTGTTGACGCCGACCTCGCCGAGGATGTCTCCGCGGATGTCATCTCCGAGGCGGCCAACGGCCCACTCACCCCCGGTGCCGACGAGGTGCTGGCCGACGAGGACGTCCTGATCGTTCCGGACATCCTCGCAAACGCCGGCGGCGTGACGGTCTCGTACTTTGAGTGGGTCCAAAACCGCCAGCGCTTCTACTGGGACAAGGACCGGGTCAACGACGAGCTCGATTCGATCATCATCGAAGCCTTCGATGACCTCGCTGAGGCCTACGACGAACACGACCTGCCGACGATGCGGACGGCTGCCTACGTGGTTGCCATCCAGCGCGTGCTCTCCGCCTACGAGCAGGCTGGCACCTGGCCCTAAGACTTAGCCGGTCAACCGGTCAATCGCTCGGCTGACCCGGTCAACATTAAAATCGTGGTCGGGCCGCAGCCAGACGAACTCAAGGAATCGACGCGCTGCAACAACGGTTCGTTCTTCGTATACCTCAAGTGCAATGTTGACCGCCGGCTCCGGACCAAGCAGCGGCGCAAGGACGCCAAGTGCCGAGGCAACGTCGTAGGCGCGGCCCTGCGGGAGCCAGTTTTCTGAGACTGATGTCGCGTCAATGATGTAGAGCTGGCCGTCAACAAGAAGCACGTTATCCTCACGGAGATCACCGTGGACGACACCATTGTCGTGCATAACAGCCAGTGCCTCGAACAGCTGACGACCGAGGTGTCGCTGTTCGGCAGCTGGAAGCTCATCAATTTTCTGAAACTCGAGGAGATACTCAAGAACGACGATTCCGAGGTGCTCGTGCTCGAAGGCGTCAATCGGCCGGGGGGCGTTGAGTCCGAGTTCGCGGATGCGACGGGTCGCCGCCAACTCGTGCTCGGCCATGTCAAGAGGGTCGTCGAACCGCTGGAAGAAGCCCGGCGCCCCACTAGTCACCGCCCCCAGGTTTCGGGCCCCGGTGAGGATGGCGTGGACCCGGGTGTGCTGCGGCGTGATGATCTTGACAAACCAGCGTCGGTCGACGACCAGCGGGATGGACAGCCAGTTGTCCGACTCAACAAATTCAATCCGAACAGACCGCCGGTCCAGTCGGTCGGCAAGGGTACGTCCTACCGCTTCGAGGCGGTCCCATGCAAGGGTGCCTCGGGCGATCCGTCGCAACTGCATGTCGGTATACTGGATGCAGCACATGAACAGGCTTCCGGGTATCGGTTCCATGGCAACATATGAGCACGCGAGACGGTAACGTGAGGTATATGAATACGGGGAAAACCGGAG
>JBKHFN010000158.1:0-4237 GCA_046540195.1 Salinarchaeum sp. | reverse complement strand
ACTGCCAGGCCGGGCCTGGGCGGTTCTTGGCGTACACCCGACGTTGATCTCACGGCTCGTCGAGGCAGGGCGATCACCGGAGGCCGCCGCTGAGTTGATGACAGCCGGGATTGATCTCGCTGCCGAGTACGTCGCTGATGGGGCAGCATTGGGACTCAAATCCGGTCGTCCCCACTACGAGGTATCTGATGCCGTCTGGGCGGCCTCAAATCAGGTCATGCGCCACACCTTCCAGCGAGGGGCCGAACTCGGGTGTGCGGTGCAGCTACACGCCGAGGCTGGCGACGAGTTCCGCGAGGTGGGCGACTGGGCGGAGGCTGCCGGACTGCCCCGCGAGCGCGTCGTCAAACACTATGCTGACGGGCCGGTCACGGGGATCACCCCGAGTGTGACTGCCGATAAAGAGGCGCTACAGGCAGCCGCCGAGAGCGAGGCGCCGTTTCTCATGGAAACCGACTTTCTCGACGATCCTGATCGACCGGGGGCAGTGCTCGGACCCAAGACCGTCCCGCGGCGCGTCCGATGGCTCCTTGAGGCGGGCTACGAGGCGGCCGTCAAGCGGGCGCACATCGAGACACCGGCGGCCGTATATGGCATCGATACAACGGCTTAGAAGTCCCCCAGATGAGACTGTTCGGCCGCCGCACGTAGGTCTGCACACGTTGACCACGATTCACGGGCAATCGGCGGACACGTGCCGTGCTCAGCGTAGTACGAGGCGAGAAAGGACCGGGTCTGTGGATCACTCGGATAGCCGCTGCCGATGGGACCATACTCATCCGCGAGGGCCTCGATATGGGCGTCTCGACGGATCTTCGCGACAATCGAGGCGGCGGCGACAGTTTGGTGGGACGCCTCGGCGCTATGGCGTCCGGTCACGGCGACGGAGCGGTCACAGACTGTCTCGACGCGACGGGCAAACCGATCAGCATCCGGATCGCCGGCATCAACCACTACCGGTACTTCCTCAGCATCCGCTGGCAGGGCATCGGCGATTGCCCGCGCGTGAGCCTGCACGGTCAGGGTATTCATGTCGGTGTCAGAAGCGTCAATCCGATTAACTGGCACCTCCGCAACACCGATGGTCACCGCCGGATCCGATCGGAGGGTTGCCGCGAGGTCGGTTCGTTTCGCTGGGGTCAGTCGCTTTGAGTCCGCAACCGCGTCCGGTAGAACATCCGGATCCGGAGTGACGACAGCAGCGGCGAACATCGATCCCAATACAGGTCCTTTCCCGGCCTCGTCACACCCGGCGCGCATGCTCGCACTGTTGTGTCGCCGGCCGAAACGGCTTCGATCCAACAGAAGATTGTGGTCAGTCGTCGGCGACCGAAGCGCGATCTCTGCGCTCGTCAAATCCGAGCACGTCTTCCTCGGGTGATTCTTCCTCGGTTCGGAGTCGGTCAAGCGGGAGGTGACACATGGTGTGATACCTCGTGTGTGCTACCTCTTAACATACTTAACTGTTGTGCGTGCGGAAGAAGGCTGGCTGCTCGAAGGCCTCATCCTCACCTTCGACCGCCAGCACGTCCAATGCAGTGACTGTCGCACCGGTACCAAGAAGGCCAGCGAGGCTGGGATCGGTGCGGTCGTTGTCTCCGCTGACTAACTCCTTAACGTAGAGTCCGCCTTCGGTGTGAAACTGGAGAGTAGCCTGTGTTGGACTCTCAAGTTCGCCATCAGCCGCATAGATCGTGCGGGTGCGGGTGCGACTAGCTCGGCGGTGATCGACCCGTTCAGGAGTGTACTGTTCGATCGTCGCCCCATCGAGTGTCGCGAGCGCGTTCGCAAGCGCCGTCTCCGTGACGGGGTCGTCGAACGCCACGATCGCCCGGTAGGTCTTACTCGCATCGAGCCGTTTGACCCGCTCGACCATCTCGTGGGTCGCTAGCCGTAGTCCATCGACGGCAACGCCGTCGGCCTCTTCGTTGATCTGGGCTTCAAGCGCCTCGACGTCGGGCGTGCGGACGTGCGGATCGTCGACCTCAAGGACAAATGGTCGGCCGGTGCCGAGCATCCGCGCGTCGACATCCTCGCGTCCAGCCCCGTGGAAGGTGGCGTCAGCCCCGTCCATGGCCGCCATTACAGCTGGGGCAATTTCCTCTTCAACACTCGTCGCATAGAGATAGCCCTCCCCATCGCAGTGCTCGCAAGGCTGGGTCTCATCGTCAACGGTGACAACGCCGCTGCCGTTGCACTCCCGGCAGGGCCACTCCGTCTGTGGAATCCCACGCTCAAGCTTGCGGTAGCGGCCGTAGACGAACGCGGAGTTGACCTGGAGGTCGATGGTCTCCGAGTCAAGTTCAATCACCGCGAGAACATCCGGACGCTTGAAGTCGACCGAGATGTCCAGTCGGTCGGCGACGCGCTTGCCGACCTCGCGGTTGAAGTCGGATTTGAATGATTCACCGGCGTCGGGATCCAATCCGGCGTCCTCACGAAACAGGCGGTCGTTCTCCTCAATGAGCGGAGGCACGCGCGTCCCAATCTGGAAGGTTTCAAAGTCGTACGCCGAGACAGCATCAACAATCTGTTCGGCCCACTGGTCGGCCATGGCGGCGTGCCCCTCACACACCCAACAGGAGTCCGGTGACTCGTAAGGATCGTCGTCATCAAGTGCAAGTGTCACACGAAGCGCGCGTCCCCGTTCCGCGTTTGAAAGCCCAAAACTTCGGTCTGCGAAGGGCCGGCCCAGACAGGCGTCACAGACCGGGCCGGTCGCCACGAGTCGGCGGGACGCCGCGAGTAGATTCATACATCCGCTGGGAGCCCGTCGTGGGAGAGCATTTCGAAGCGAACCGTAACACATCCCCTTCCGGGAGCCCCAATACGGGTATGAACTACCTGCTGTGGGCGGTCCTCGCAATGAGCGCGTACGCGATGGTCGCACCGCTGACGAAACTCGCTCTCGATGGGATTCCAACCCCAGTTGTCGTTCTCATTACAAACGCCATATTGATCATCGCCGCGGTTGGCGTCGTGCTGGTGGCACGCGAGCCGGTCGGGGCCTATCTGACCCACGCCCGGGCGCCGTATATGTACGCTGCCGGTCTGTTTTTAACAATCGGAATCATGTCATATTATCAGGCGCTGTCACTCGGGCCAGTCAGTATCGTTGTGCCGATCTTCGGGCTGTTTATCGTCGTCTCATCCGTCATTGGCGTCTTCGCGCTTGATGAGGCACTGACCCTCCGCAAGGGTCTCGGCGTCGTCCTCGCCATCGGCGCGATCATCCTCACGTCACTCGACTAGAGGTACATGAGCGGAAGCATGACCAGTGTGCCGAGTACGATGCCACCACACAACAGCGGCACCCCGCCACGGGGTAGATCACGTCCGGTTTCGAGCGCTTCAGGGATGAATTCTGTGAGCACCAGATAGACCATCGCACCGGCGGCAAAGCCAAAGCCGTAGGGAAGAATCGTCCGGGCCAGCCGGACAAACATAAAGGCAATAACAGCACCGATCGGCTGAGGAAGGCTCGAAAAGACCGCCCACCAGACCATCTTCCACTCGGAGACACCCAGCGAACGAAGCGGAATCGAGATGGCCGTTCCTTCGGGGATGTTGTGGATCGAGATAGCGACCGTCATGAAGATCGCGAGCACTGGAACCGACATCCCGAGGATCGGGACGCCGCCCTCAAACCCAAGATCCGCGAAGGAAACGCCAACAGTAACCCCCTCGGGAAAGCTGTGGACAGTCAGAATGCCAAGGATAAGCAACAGTTTGCTGAAGTCCGCCCGCTCGTAGCTTCGCGGATCGATATCAGCATCAACGAGCACCTCGTGGGCGACGATCACCAGCACGACGCCGACAAGTGCGCCGAGGCCGACCTCAACGGCCGTTCCCGCGGCGAGTCCCTCTTTGAGAAGCCCGAAACCAGAGGCCGAGAGCATGATCCCGGAGGAAAAGCCCCAGAGAGCGACGTTGCCACGGGCGTCGATCGAATTGAGAAAAAAGAACGGTAGCGCACCAAGACCGGTCGCCAGCGCCGTGAGCAAGCCGGCGACAAACACAAACCCGAGGCCGCCGAGTGACACCATTGCCATCGGGTACCACGAACACGTACAAATGATCGTCGGACCACCGACATCGGCCCACCAGTAACGCGTCGGTTCGCAGATGACTCTGTTAGCGGCACAAACCTTTATAAGACTTAAATACGACTTTAAAACTGCGACATGACTGATCCCAAGGAAACCATCAATATCGAAAACGTGGTCGCCTCGACGGG
>JBKHFN010000157.1:0-4243 GCA_046540195.1 Salinarchaeum sp. | reverse complement strand
GCGATTCTGAGGACGTTGCTTTGGAGTGACCCACTCCTAGTTGCGAGAGGCCGCGAGAACGGATATTCCACGCCGCGTTTGCGTCCCTGTCCGCTTCGAACCCACAGACAGGACAAGAGTGTTCACGCACCCACAGCGGCTTGTCTGTTTCCACGCCACAAGAGGCACACTCTTTGGTCGTTCCAGCCGGGTCAACGTCTACGAAGTGCGTGCCTTCACGCTCGCACTTGAGGAAGGGGGATTAGCGCCTGATGTCGCCTAATCGCCGGAGAGGCGTTCGAAATACGTTGCCGCGTCCTCCCCGGGTGCCGGCGTGGTGAGTGCCGACACGACGACCGTTGTCACCAGTCCCACGACCATGCAGTACAGCGAAATGCCCCAGCCGCTGTAGGTGCTCTGAAAGAGCGTGACCGGACCGATCCCGGGAAGGACGAGTAACCGCGGCGCGAGGAAGTTGAATCCGAGGTAGAGCACCTGCGGGAGGATAATCCCGGCGAGCATACCGGTTCGAGTAGTGCGCCGCCAGTACAGTGCAACGATCACAGGAAGGGTGAGTTGCGCGAAGCCGCCAAAGGCGAGATCGCCGATGTCAACGAGGATCGCGCCGACCCCAGCGGAGATCCCGGTCTCAATGAGCAGGCTAGCGACGAGTGCGCCGGCCGCAAAGAGCACTACACCAATGCGGCCGATCCAGGTCTCTCGGCGGTCCATCGTCTCGTCACCGCTCGTCAGCGGCCGATAGACATCACGGGTGGCATAGGAGGCTCCCGAGAGGAGCATCGAGTCCGAGGAAGACATCATCGCCGCCAAGGCCCCCGCGATGACGAGCGCGGCAAACCAACCAGGCGTGAGTTCGGTAAGCATGATCGGCAGAGCGTGCTCGCCAGCACCGATGTCGGCAGCGATGCCGAGGCCCTGAGCCCACGTGCCAAGCAGGAAGGCCGGAACAAACAGCGCGAGTACGAGCACCGGCCAGAGGGCAAAGGACCGCTTGAGGACAGCCTCGGACCCCGCAGTGAAAAAGCGCTGGTTGACCTGCGGGAACATGGCGACGCCAAAGGCGATTGAGATGGCAAACGTGAGCATGGTCTGTGGCGAATAGAAGCCACCACCGAGGGCGAAGAAGTCGGGATGATCGGCAGCGAGTCCAGCGTTGATCGTCCCGATCCCGTTGGTCAGGAGGATCCAGCCGAGTGCGATCCAGACGGTCCCCAGCATGAACACGCCCTGGAGCGTGTCGGTCCAGGCGACCCCTCGAATGCCGGCCAGCAGGACATAGGCACCCATGAACACGGTAATCAGCGTCGCGCCAACCCAGTAGGGTACGGCGCCGTCGGTGAGCCCGCGGAGGGCACCCCCAGCGCCGATCTGCTGAAGCATAACGTAGGGGAACAGCCAGAACAGCGAGACACCGGCCACAAGCAGGCGCAGACCACGCGAGCCAAAGCGGTCACCAAGCATCTCGCCCAGGGTGACATATCCTTCCTGACGGCCGAGAAGCCACTGTTTGTAGCCGATGACATACCAGAGAATCGCAAAGAGGATACCGTCCATCAGCCCCATCACGAGGATCCACTCGGGGCCATAGAGGTACGCCAGATCCGCACCACCGAAGAACGTGAACGCCGACAGGAGAGTCGCGAAGACGGTGAACAACAGGACGACGGTCCCGAAGGTCCGGCTTGCGAGGTAGTAGTCCTCGACGGTCGCCTCGGTCACCCGATAGGCGACGAGCCCGACGGCCAGCGCGACGAGGAGGTAGCCGATGACGATCCCCAGCTGGGTGGTAGCAGTCACGGCCGATCACCCTGGCCGACCGGGATCCCAAGCCCCCAGCCACGGCGGCTGAACGCCCAGAATAACCCGGCAGCAGAGATCATCCAACCGATGTGCCACCACAGCCAGACCGGCAGGCCAACAATGCGGAAGGAGACCCCCCACAGGAACCACGGAATCGCGAACGCGACGATGACCGCGAACGCGAGCAGCCACAGGGGTGATTCGAGATCCATCGTTATGCGAGTGATCGTATGATGGGCTCACGACTCAAAGTTTCTCCGTCCGCCAATTGTGCCGGGAAATACAGACCATATTGTTTTGTTATTTGGAGAAATCCTTATGTTGTTTCAAGCCCTAACGAGTATATGCGTCCAAAATCAACGGTGAAACGAATAGAAGCGTACGAATGCAGTATTTGTGGCAGGCGAGCGAACGATCCCGAGGCCGGTGAGTGCTCCGGATGCGGCGGGGCACTAATTAACCTGGGTCAGGAGCGTGATCTGTGATCGTCTATCCGACAACGCGCGCCTTTGTTCGGTACGCTGGTCGTGGTGTACTCAAATAGGGCCCCTACCGGTTATCTCAAGTCCATCAGTCCACTTGTCGACAGGACAGTTATCTCAATCTGAGCCGATGAGACCCCGTCACGGTAAGCAATATTCCTGATTCATCTCCGGTGGGGGACCGTCGGGGTTTAGTTGCCGGTCGCATGAACTGAGGCATGGATCCTCGGGCATTGCGGGCGGACATTCCCGCTCTAGAGGAAGCGATCTATCTCAACACCGGCGCGAGCGGTCCGGTTCCGACACGGGTGCGGGAGGCTGCCACCAATCGGTTGGAGTATCAGACGGTGGATGCGCCGCGTGATGGAACAATCTACGAGGGGGCCTTCGACACCTACGAAGCGGCACGAAAGGCAGCCGCTAGCCATCTCGGCGCCACGCCGGAGACAATTGGATTGACCGAGAGCACCGCCGACGGAATCGGGCAGGTCGCCGCTGCAATAAACTGGGAACCGGGGGACGTGATCGTCCGGACGGACACCGAACACCCAGCTGGAGTGTTGCCCTGGGAGCGGCTCCGTCGAGAACACGATGTGGAAGTGCGTGTAGTCGAGACCACCGACGGACACGTCCCACAGGCGGCATTCAAGCAAGCCCTCAAGGACGCTCGGCTGGTGTGTCTGAGTTCGGTCTGCTGGAAGACGGGGGCTCGACGAGCGGTCAGTGAACTGACCGACATTGCCCACGACGCCGGCGCACGTGTCCTCGTTGACGCAGTGCAGTCGGTCGGCCAGCACGCCATCGATGTCTCCGATCTCGGGGTCAACATTCTTGCCACATCTACCCACAAGTGGCCGATGGGACTGTGGGGTGGCGGATTCCTCTACGTTGAATCATCTCTCGCTGCGGATCTTGTGCCGGCACAGATCGGCTATCGTGGTGTCGAGGAGCCAAGTGCGGAACCTTACGAACTCAAGCCGGGACCACAGCGTTTTGAGGTGGGGACAAGTTCACCGGTCCCCTACGCTGCCGCCGAGGAAGCCTTTGCTATCATTGAGGAGCTCGGATACGACACCATCACCAACCGAATTCAAGAACTGGCAGGTCGGCTAATTGAGGCGCTTCCAGCCGACCGAGTCCGCTCGCCACGGCCTCCCGAGTCGGGACTCGTCGCCGTGGCCGTTCCAGATGCCGACCAAACGGTTGAGCATCTTGCTGAGGAAGACATTCGAATTCGGGCACTTCCGGGCGGCGAGGTGGTTCGTGTTTCGATTCACGCATTCAACACCCCGGCAGATATCGACACGGCCGCAGACGCGCTCGCCGCGACCTGGTGATCACCCCGAAGACTCCGGTGGCCACTGTCCGAGGACGATCACGGACACCTCGTATTCGGCCGGCCCGGCGTCAATCGTCACCGTCTCAGGGATCGACTCGGCAACAGCGCACCGCCACTCGTCGATGCGTGACTCGTGGTACTCGTGATGGGTCTCTCGGTCATACGTACGATCGTCAGCAGCCCGGAGTTCATCGGCCGTCCGATCCGGGAGGCAGCGTGGCAGGTGAGGGACCCGACGCCGTCGGCAGGGTCGCGTTGGTGTGGGACGAGGAGCTCGGCGACTACGACCTGGGGGCGGGCCACCCGCTCGCGCCGGTCCGCGTCGAGCTCACGATCGACCTGATCCGACACGCAGGCCTGGTCGGCGCCGGGGTCGATGAGACCCGACCCCGCCCCATCACCGAGACCGAGCTGCTGCGCCTGCACCGCGACGACTTCGTCGACACCGTCAAGCGCCTGTCGCTCGACCCATCGGCGCGCGCCGAGGCGGCCTACGGGCTCGGGGCGGGCGACACCCCCGCGTTCCCCGGCATGCACCCTGCCTCGATGCTGGTGTGCTCCGCCTCGGTCGAGGCGGCCCGGCAGGTGTGGGAGGGCGAGGCCGACCACGCGTTCAACCCCG
>JBKHFN010000156.1:0-4260 GCA_046540195.1 Salinarchaeum sp. | reverse complement strand
TCCTGAGCAGCCGGTTTGCCATCCCGGGCGGAGACGATTGATACGATGACCGATCAACACCGAACCCAACCGATCGATCCATGAGCCACCAACCACCACTATTGGAGCTGCGCGACGTGCACAAATCGTTCGACAACGAGGAGGTCCTCAAAGGGATCGACATGTCGATTGATCGGGGCGACGTTGAGGTGCTCGTCGGCCCAAGCGGCAGTGGGAAGTCAACGCTGCTGCGCTGTATTAACCGCCTGACGGAGATCGACCGCGGACAGATCCTTCTCGACGGTGAGGACGTCGCCGGCCCGGATGTCGATATCAATGAACTCCGGCAACAGGTCGGAATGGTGTTTCAGGACATCAACCTCTTCGCACACCTGACCGCCCGTGACAACGTTACGCTCGGGCTCCGGAAGGTCAAGGGTCTCGACACAGAGGCCGCCCGGGCACGCGCCGAGGACGAACTCCGACGGGTGGGACTTGCTGACCAGGCCGATTCCTATCCGGCCCAGCTTTCCGGCGGGCAGAAACAGCGCGTTGGGATTGCCCGCGCGCTCGCAATGGATCCGAAGCTGTTGATGTTCGATGAGCCGACAAGCGCGCTTGATCCAGAGCTCTCAAGTTCCGTCCTTGAGGTGATGGAGGAGCTGGTGGCCGAAGGGATGACGATGCTCGTAGTAACTCATGAGATGCGCTTTGCCCGCGGTGCCGCCGACCGGATCAGCTTCCTCGATAACGGCCGGATTGTCGAGCGGGGGCCACCGGCACAGTTGTTCGAAACACCGGAGCACGAACGCACGCGGTCGTTCTTCGAGTCGATCGCCAGCGAGGCCTAACATGGATACGGACTCGGTCAGTCGCGACACACTCCGCTCGGCCGGCATTGAGCAGCTGGTCGTCGGGAGTGGACTGATACTCTTTTGGGGGTGGCTTCTGGCGCGGTGGGTCAACGACTGGCTGTTGGCGCCGCTGGGCGTCGGGCCCGGCGCCGGTGAGCACATCATCGCGCCAGGTGCCATCGCGTCGGTCGGAAGCACGCTGTCGGGAGCCTCCGGACCGGCAAGCGCGCTCGTCAACCCCCTCGGCGGGGCGTTGACCGGCATGGCAACGGCTATAGAGATTGCCCCATCGATCGCCACCGCGGTGGTGTTTACGATCGCGCTGACGGTTGCGGGAATGCTCCTCGGACTTGTGCTAGCGGTCCCGCTGGCCGTATTGCGGGTCTACGGCGGCCCCTTTCGGTGGCTCGCACTCGCATACACGGAGTTGATCCGCGGAACGCCACTGTTGGCTCAGTTGTTCGTGTGGTACTACGGACTGTCACTGGCGGTCTGGCTTCAGGGGGTCGGACCGATCGGCGGTGCGCTCCCCGAGCAGGCCTTCTGGATCGCCATCTTCGGCTTTACCATCAACAGTAGTGCGTATCAGGCGGAGTATATCCGCGGGGCACTCGAAAGCGTCGACACCGGGCAGTTGACCGCCGCCCGGGCAATCGGACTCTCGAAACTCGAAGGCATCCGTCACGTTGTTCTTCCGCAAACCCTCCGGTATGCTGTTCCAGCCTGGACTAACGAGTTCGTGTACTTAGCGAAGTACTCCTCGCTGGCGGCCTTCTTGAATGTGCCCGAGGTATACTACCAGGCCGAACAGATCGCCTCTCAGACATTCGCGTATACCCCGACTTTTGGCTTCGTCGGCCTCGTCTACTTGGGACTGGTATTGAGCATTACCGGCGGCATGCGGCGGGTTGAGCGGGCGATCGCCATTCCCGGACTCGGGAGCCTCAAGGGGCGTGAGCAGGGCCAGGCTGAGTAGCTACCGGAACGGGTCCGAACAGTCGTATATAACGCCGTGCGCAGGACAGACAAGCTTGCAATGACGCTTGTACAGCGGCGTCTCGCACTTGGGGCAACGACTCATGTCCGTTGTGGAGGACGCCAGGCTATTGATTCCATCGGGCGTCCGCGAGGGTGCGCTGGACAACTGCTGTGTCGACGGACTCGGCGAGCGTCTCGAAGGCCGCTCGCTCTGCGCGGTCGTCAGCCCCGGCCACCAGCCGCGAGACAATAAACTCCGGCGTCGAGCGCCCGACCTCATTGAACCGTGGCTGGTAGTCGACTTCAAGATCCAGATCGGCGGTCAGTCCCTCCGCAAAGATGCCGTCAATCCGCGCCGCCGCCGGCAGCGGCTCAAGATCGTCAGCAAGATGCGTCACAAAGGCCCCCAGCGCGTCGCGATTGACCGTGAGTTGCACCAGTCCATGAAGGAGATCGGCCGCACGACCGGGCTCGGTAATGGCCTCAAACTCGTCAACGAGCATGAGCGGCTGATCGCCGGTCGCAAGTGGCGGAACGATCGACTGGAGAGTCGATTCAAGAACACCGGCGTTGAAGCTGGCGTGACGCCGATGGAAGACGATCCGATCAAACAGCGATACCTCTGCCTGCGCCGCCGGGACGGGCAGGCCCATGTGTGCGAGGATCGCGACCTGACAGAGCGTCTCGAGGAGCGTCGTTTTCCCGCCGCTGTTGGCACCAGTAAGGACGGTTACCCGATCGCCGGTCGGCGCATCAATGTCGAGACCATGATCGCCGACCGCGTAGGTGATCGGTTGGACAGACTCGCCAGCCTCAAGCAATCCGAGATTCCGTGCGTTATGCACCGCCAGACTACCATCCTCAGCGTATGTTGGGACCGTCAGATCATACGCATCGGCAAAGCGCGCCAACGAAAGATGTACCGCGACAGTGTCAATCGCCTGCTGCGCCCGATCAACATCCTCACGGACGGCCTCGATGTCCGCCTCTAGATCCGTCCGGACCGTCTCGGCACGGGCTTCAATATCCGCATCGAGTCCCGAACGGAGTTCGCGAAGCGTCTCATCGACAAAACTCGTCGCGTCCATCGCTTCGGTCGGCATCGACGACCGGACACGCGCCGGATCGACACTCGTCTCTGTGCGGAGATACTCGACGAGGCCCTCGCGAAAGCCCGCGGTGTCACGGACGCCCTCGGCGCGGAGATCCTCAACAAGCGTCTCGGAGGCCGCCGCGAGGTCATCAACATCGCGCCGCGCCGACCGAAGGCGGTCGAGTTCGTCGTCCGCGCCAGGACTGATACGGTCGTCACCGAGGGCCGCAAGCGCTGTTGCCGCGTCTGCTAGGCCGTCCGGATCAAGGCGACCAACGGGGGCAAATGCACCCGTCGTCGCCCCGGCCTCATGGAGTGCCACCACGGCTTCGACGGCCGCGAGCTCATCGTTTGCACCAGCATCGTAGGTCTCGAAGGCGTCAAGGACGGCCTCTCTGGTCGGCGATGCAAGCGCTTGCCAACTCTCCCGGGCCGTCTGGATAGCGGCGAGTCGGTCATCGATCGCGTCACGGTTGACCAGGGGGGTGAGGGTCCGGATCCGCGCTGCTGCTCCGTCGTTGACCGCGTGTGCGGCAATAGACGCAAGCAGTTCCTTATACACCGATCGGGCGTCACGCGTCGCAAGCAGGTCCATCCCGGCGGCACTGTTCGCCCGTCGGAGGATCCGGGTTGCCCGGCCACGGTCGACACCGGCACCGACAAGCGTCCGGAGGTCACCGGCATCAATCGCTGCGGCGGCCGCCTCGGCCCCAATCGACGACTCAAGCGTCGCACGGGTCTTCGGGCCGATACCCCAGTACGATTCGAGGTCCATGCAGGGGGGATATGTGGGCGGTCCCATCAGTGTCCGGGATCAACCACGAGAAAGAAAGAGAGAGCAGACGGGAGCGACAGCCGGGTTACAGAAGGTCGGCCGCCTCGGCGCGCTCAACGATTTCCTGGGCCATCTTGTTCGTCGCCTCGTCGACCATCTGTCCGTCAACCTCGACGGCGCCACGACCTTCCTCCATGGCCTCGGCGTAGGCATCGACAATCCGATCGGCACGCTCGGCGACCTCTGGGTCGGGAGCGAAGACCTCGTTGCCAATTTCGATCTGGCTGGGGTGGATCACCCACTTGCCGTCACATCCGAGCATGTTCGCACGCTCGGCGGACTCACGGAATCCCTCGGTATCATCGATATCCGCGTATGGGCCGTCCATGCAGGGCAGGCCAGCGGACTTCGCAGCGGCGTTGATCTCCGAGAGAGCGTGGTGCCAGTAGTGTCCAGGGTACTCGGGGAACTGTCCGATGTCCAGTCCGGGCGTGCCCATCGCCGCGGAGTAATCGCCGGGACCGAAGATAAGGGAGCTGAGCCGATCGCTCGCGTGGGCAATCTCGTGGACGTTATGCATA
>JBKHFN010000155.1:0-4287 GCA_046540195.1 Salinarchaeum sp. | reverse complement strand
AGGACGCGCGTCAACTCGCGAGTCGGTGGCGTCCAGTGGATCGGTGGTCGTCGATCCCCGGACAGTAGCGATGGAATAGCCCCGACGTGATCGAGATGACCGTGGGAAACAACGACTGCTTCGGGGTTGGGGGACCCAACGGGAAACTGCGGCGGGGTTGCGGTTTTCATACCGAAATCAAGTAAGAGGGTCTCGTTGACGAGAATCGCACTCCGACCAATCTCGCGAGCGCCACCAAGAAACTGCAACTCCATGCCTTTTGAATGGGCCAGCAGGCGCTTGGGTGCGTCGATCTAGCTACTCGCTGGCCCACCGCACAACCCGAAACTGCTCGTAGCCACCGTAGGCGATCTCAAGTGAGCCGATCCACCAGTTCCAGCACTCGACGAGGTCATGGTCATCAGGCGCGTCCTGAAGCTCGTGGATGATCGATTCGGGCGTCAAATCCGCCCCGATGTCGGCCTGGTACTGCCCCGAGTCGGCCAGATCACCGGCTGCACGGACAACAGCTCGTCGTTGGCCCTCGGTCGCATCGAACGCCCCTCGGAGATTCATCTCGAGTCGTTGTCGGTCCACACTTACACGTGTGCACGGAGGCGTCCTGAGCGTAACGGATTCGCAACTAGCGGGAGAGACCGGTTCAGGTCGCCGATTCGGTGTGCTTTTGGGCGCCGGAGTAGTCGCATTCGGTATGGCAACCTTTCAGGTGGTCGTCTCGGATCCCGAATCGGGACGATCGAAGCAGCTTGAGGTAGACGGACAGGACGCAAACCGCTTTGTTGGTCGCGAACTGGGCGAGGAGGTCGACGGTGGTGCCGTCGGTCTCGACGGCGGCGCGCTCGCGTTGACCGGCGGGTCGGACGACGCCGGCCGGCCGCTTCGGGAGGATGTCCCCGGTCCGGAGCTCAAAGAGGTCTTGCTCGAAGGCGGCGTCGGGTACAATCCCTCACGCGACGGCGAGCGGCGACGAGTAACCGTTCGTGGGCGTCAGATCAGCGACTCAGTCGCACAGATCAACGCGTCAATCGCCGATGCGGGCGGAGCGGATCTCGATTCGTTCTTCGGCGCCGACGAAGAGTGACGGCATCGCCAGGCGCGGACGCCTACCGGAGGAGTTCTTCTGCCACCAGTCCCGGATCAAGTAGCGACGGGTCGATCGCGAGATCAGTCTGTGCGCTGGCGAACTCGGGAAGCGAATCGGTATCGTACGTGATAACCCGCAGCTCGGGGTTGCGATCAAGTGCGACCGGAATGGCGCTCGCCTGTGCAAGGTCGGTAAGGACGAACACGTCCGCGGAATCGATCCCGGCATCGGCCAGCTTCGCGCCGGTAGCGAGGCCGTCGACGGTGACCGTCTCGGCGCCGTGATCGGCAAGGTGGCCGGCAAGATTATTCGGGTCAGGGC
Source organism: Salinarchaeum sp. (assembly GCA_046540195.1). Lineage (GTDB taxonomy): Archaea > Halobacteriota > Halobacteria > Halobacteriales > Salinarchaeaceae > CAZFMU01. The sequence continues at coordinate 2,882 of JBKHFN010000155.1, read as the reverse complement.
CGCTGACGACGACGGAAGTCATTGGGTATCGGTAGTAGGGCCTGGGGGGCTATGCCGGTTTCTATTTATAAATTGATACGTTACTCGTATTCAATGGTCGCTGGCGGCTTGTGTGTTACGTCATAGATCACTCGCGCGACATCATCGTTCTCGCCGGTAATCCGAGACTGGATACGTTGGAGGGTTTCCCAGTCGATCTGCTGGGCGCGGGCGGTCATGCCGTCACGACTTTCGACCGATCGGACAGCGACAATCCACCCGTGGACACGGTTGTCGCCTTTGACTCCAGTTGCCTTGCCGATGACCGCAGCGAAGGCCTGCCAGGGATCGTACGCCTCAAGTTCCTCTTCAACGACGTAGGTTGCCTCGCGGGCGACCGCGAGTTTCTCCTCGGTGACCTCACCGAGGATGCGCACCGCCAGTCCCGGTCCGGGAAACGGCATCCGATCAGCGATAATCGATTCAAGCTCAAGCGCCCGGGCAACCTCCCGAACTTCGTCCTTGTAGAGGTCGCGCATGGGTTCGACGATGCCATCGAAGTCGATCCGCTCGGGTAGTCCGCCGACGTTATGATGGGACTTGATCGTCCCCTCACTTTCGATGCGGTCCGGATAGATCGTCCCCTGTACAAGATACGTGGCATCGACCGCCTCGGCGACCTGCTCAAACTCGCGAATGAACTGCTCGCCGATGGCATGGCGTTTTGCCTCGGGATCGGTGACACCTGACAGTGCGTCGAGGAACCGGGATTTGGCGTCAATAACGCGGAGCGAGTCCATATACGAGAAGGTTTCACGGATCTGGTCGGTCTCACCCTTGCGCATCAGACCCGTATCAACGTAAACAGGGGTGAGCTGGTCACCGACAGCCTCGTAGGCGAGAGTCGCTGCCGTTGAGGAGTCGACTCCGCCTGAAAGGGCGATAATTGCCTGATCGTCGCCGATCTCGTCGGCAATCTCGGCGACGGCGTTGTCGATAAAGGAGTCAGTGTCAACCATCAGGCTTGCACCTCCTGGTGGGCCTCAAGGGACGCACGGTCAACCATGGCATCGACAAGACCGATAAACGGCGGCGAGGCACGTCCGGGGCGCGACTGGAACTCAGGGTGGAACTGCGTGCCGATGAAGAAGGGGTGATCGGGTAACTCAAGAATCTCCATGCGGTTCTCAGAGACCCCAGAGAAGACCATCCCGGCATCGGTGAGGGCATCGGTGTATGACGGGTTGACCTCATACCGGTGGCGGTGACGCTCAACACAGGTGTCATCTTCGTAGAGCGCGGCGGCGAGGGTTTCGGGTTTGATGTCGGTTTCGTGAGTCCCAAGGCGCATGGTCCCGCCCAGATCTTCAACGTCGTACTGTTCAGGAAGAATGTCGATGACCGGTTCGGGCGTGTCATCGTTAATCTCCGTTGAGTGCGCCTGTCGTAGCCCGAGGACATTCCGGGCATACTCGATAACGGCCATCTGGAACCCGAGGCACAACCCGAGGTACGGGACATTGTTGGTCCGCGCGTACCGCACGGCCTCGATCTTCCCGGCGATTCCCCGGGTACCGAACCCACCGGGAACGATGATCCCGTCGACCGTATCAAGCTCGGCACCGACACCGTCAGCGAGGTCCTCACTGTGGACCCAGGTGCGCTCGACATCGACGCCGGCGGCCAGACCGGCGTGTTTGAGCGCCTCGTGCACCGAGAGATACGCATCCTCAAGACCGTACTTGCCAACGAGAGCAACCTCGACTGCTCCTGTCGTCTCCTGGGTGACGAGGTTGCGCCAGCGATTATCGCGCTCGGCTGGTGGGAGCGCCTGATCAGCTAATCCGAGTCGTTCCATGACATACTGATCGAGGCCCTCCTCCTCAACGATCAATGGGATCTGGTAGATGTCCTCGACATCGGGATTCGAGAACACAGCCGCGTTCGGGACATCACAGAACAGGGCAATCTTCTCACGGGTCTTCTCGGTGAGGCGATCTTCACACCGGCCGACGACGACATCCGGCTGGAGTCCGATCGATCGGAGTTCCTTCACTGAGTGCTGTGTCGGCTTGGTCTTTTGCTCGCCAGCGGCGGAGTACGGTACCAGCGTGACGTGTGTGAAGAGGATGTCCTCATCATCCTCTTCGTGAGCAAACTGTCGGAGTGCCTCGAGGTATGGCATCCCCTCGATGTCACCAACGGTCCCGCCGACCTCGACGATGCACACATCGGTCCCACTGGCAGCCTGGCGGATGCGCCGTTTGATCTCGTCGGTCACGTGTGGGATGATCTGGACGGTCTTGCCGAGATAGTCGCCCGCACGCTCGGCCTCAATGACCTGTTTGTACACCTTGCCGGTGGTGATGTTGTGATCGGCGGTCATGTCCTCGTCGAGGAACCGCTCGTAGTTCCCCAGATCAAGGTCGACCTCCGCACCGTCTTTAAGAACGAACACTTCACCATGCTCGAATGGATTCATTGTCCCGGCATCGACATTGAGATACGGATCGATCTTGACCGCCGTGACATCGAATCCGGCGTTTTTCAGCAACCGGCCAACGGATGCGGCGGTGATGCCCTTCCCGAGCCCAGACATCACACCACCCGTTACGAAAATGAACTTATTCCCCAATGAGGGGTCATACTCGGGTTCTGTCGGCATACCGTGTATCCACAACGGGCAATCAAAACGATTTCGGAGCGTCGAACGTCTGGGCGACGAACCGTCCGACGGCTGTGCCGAGGGCATCCAGAACGCCGGCAAAGCCGTGTCCCGTCGGAAACGTTTCCCGGTTCGTCGCCGCCGCCGTGAGCCAGTCGGGTACGGATTCGACGGTGCGATCCCGGTCGCCGGTAATCACCTGAAGCGGACCGTCAATCGTCCGTGAGACAGGCTCGTC
>JBKHFN010000154.1:0-4293 GCA_046540195.1 Salinarchaeum sp. | reverse complement strand
CCGGTGGTAGGCCTTGGCAATTGAGATACCGGTGAACTCACCGGCTGCCCCCGACGGGGGCTGGAGTGTCACGGCGTCCATGCCGCCGATGCGCGCCAGGTAATCCTGGAGCGTGTGCATGATCGCCAGGGTGCCTTGGACGGTTTCGTCGGGGCGCTGGGGGTGAATCGCGCCAGCCGGATCAGCAGCAATCTCCTCGGTGAACTTGGGATTGTACTTCATTGTACAGGACCCAAGCGGGTAGGGGCCGTTCTCGACGCCCCAGTTCATCTGAGAGAGTCGTGTGTAGTGACGGGCGAGTTCCGGCTCGGACAGCTCCGGCAGTTCAATCTCATCGCGGGTCAACTCGTCGGGCAACGATGTGTCCGTCTCAACGGTCGTCTGGTCTTTCTCCGCCAGGTGTGGTTCGTACCGGTCATTCGCGTCGTCTTCGTAGGTCGCTTGCTGGAATTTCATTGTGCCACCTCCTCAAGGGCCGCAACATCCTCAAAGGCGGTCACGAGGTCGTCGGTGTGCTCGGCGTTGGTGTCTGTGACGCAGACCTGGAGTTCGTGATCGCCGACAACGTGGACGGCAAAGCCACGTTCCTGAAGTCCGTCGGCGACAGCCTGGGCCTCGCGCTCGGTCTCAAGGACGAACTCGCGGAAGTGATGTCGGTCGTTGACAGGGGCCTCGACACCCGGAATCGTGTCCAGCTCGGCGGCCAGGTCGGCCGGTTCGTCGATACAGGTCTTTGCGAGTTTCATCAGCCCCGACGGACCGAGCATCGAGGCGTGCATAGCCGTTCTGAGGGCCACCCACGCGGCGTTCGTACAGATGTTCGAGGTCGCCCGCTCGCGACGGATGTGTTGCTCGCGGGTCTGGAGCACCATCGCGTAGGCACGGTTGCCATCGGCGTCCTCAGTGATCCCTGAGAGTCGGCCGGGGATCTGTCGGAGGAAGTCCTCACGGGTCGAAAACAGGCCGAGCCCAAGCCCGTAACTCGCCGGCATACCGAGGACGCTCGCGTCCCCGACAACAATATCGGCACCCACTGACGCCGGTTCCTCAAGGACTGACAAAGCGATCGGATCGGTCCCCAGACAAAACAGGGCATCGTGGTCGTCGGCAATATCGCCGATGTCTGACAGATTCTCTTCAAGCGTTCCTCGGATGGTCGGTGAGGTCGCGTAGATCATCGAGACGTCCTCGCCGGCCACCGCCGCGAGCGCATCAAGGTCGGCGTTGCCATCCTCGTAGGCAAACTCCTCGATGGTCAGGTCGGCGCCGTCAGCGTAGTTCTCAAGGACGGACCGATGGCGATCATCCGTCAACTCGGGGATAAGGATGCGGTCGCCGCTGACACTACGGACACGCGAGGAGAGCGTCGCCGCCTCACCGAGGGCGGTCGCCGCATCATAAATCGAGCAGTTGACGATCTCAAGGCCGGTAAGTTCGGAAAGGATCGACTGGTACTCGAACAGTACCTGCAGAAAGCCCTGTGAGGCTTCAGCCTGGTACTGTGTGTAGCTGGTCAGAAACTCCGACCGTCCTGAGAGGTGATCGACCAGCGACGGAACGTAATGGTCGTAGTGGCCCCGACCAAGGAACTCGACGAGGTCGTCGTTCTGGGCGAGCATGTTACCGACATCGGCCTTGGTTTCTCGTTCGGTGTGGGCATCGATGTCGAAGCGCCCGTCGTAGGTCAGCTCCTCGGGAAACGCAAACAGCTCCTCAACATCGTCGACGCCGATGGCGTCGAGCATCTCCGCTGTCGCCTCGGGATCGTGCGGTGCGTATGGTGTACCGTGGGCAGTGTGATGCTGGCTCATAGGTTACTCACTGATGAGTATACGTATCATTAAAACTAATGCCGGCGGTCAGACGTGCGGATACCGCTGGACAGCCGGCACGCGGGGTGTCATTCGAGCAGTTCCGCTTCGTATGCGTCGATATCGTAGAGGTTGTCGAGCTCGTCGGGATCGGCCATCTCGACTTTGACCAGCCATCCGTCACCGTAGGGGTCTTCGTTGGTCAACTCGGGGTTGTCATGGAGGGCTTCGTTAACCTCGATGACCTCGCCGGAGACCGGCGCGTAGACATCGCTGACAGCCTTGATCGACTCGACAACGGCGAAGGCGTCGCCTTGAGTCAGCTCGTCGCCGACAGCAGGCAACTCGAAGAAGACCAGATCGCCGAGTTCGTCCTGTGCGTAGTCGGCCAAGCCGATCGTAGCGGTTCCATCTTCGGGGCGAGCCCATTCGTGATCTTCGGTGTAATACAGGTCGTCGTGGGTTTCGTAGCTCATTGTTATGCGAGGAAGCGGTGGGATTCGATTGTCGCTCTTTTCGGGGTGTCGCGGATCATGATGTTGACATCGGTCCCGGGTTCGGCGTAGTCGGTATCGACATAGCCGAGTCCGATCGCCTCACCGATCGTCGGGGCCATCGTACCGCTGGTGACCGTGCCGATCTCGTCGTCGTCGGGAGACTCGATCGGATACCCGTGTCGTGGAACACCGCGGTCGTTCAGTTTAAGTCCGACGAATTCCTTACCAATGCCCTCTTCTTGTTGTCGCTGGAGGACATCGCGGCCGACAAACTCGTGATCAAGATCAACCGCGAAGCCAATCTTCGCCTCGTAAGGCGTTGCCGGGGTCTCCTCAGGATCGAAGTCCTGGCCCGAGAGCAACAGCCCATACTCCATGCGGAGGGTGTCCCGGGCGCCCAGTCCGCAGGGCTGGACGTCGTCAAAGGCGTTCCAGAGCGTCTCGGCCTCAGCAACCGGCCCGGCGATCTCGAAGCCATCCTCGCCGGTATATCCGGTGCGGGCAACCCACATTTCGACGCCGTCGATCGTCGCGTAGGTGCCGGAGTACCGGCCGACATCAAGTACGTCCTCGTCAGTAGCCGCATCAACCCGCTCGGGCGCGTTCGGTCCCTGGACAGCGACCATGGCGTAATCCTCGGTCTCGATCTCGATATCGGCGTCAAGCCCCCACTCGTCGCGGTGGGCACGCCACCGATCGGCCATCATCTCGTCGTTGCCGACGTTCGGGACAGCCAGGTACTGCTCGGTGTCGTCGACATCGGGCTGGCGGTACACGATGGTATCCTCAATCAGGTTGCCCTCCTCATTGAGTATCCCGTTGTACCGCCCCTCACCGACCTCCATGCTGTAAACCTTGTTCGTGAGGAGTCGACCGTTCAGTTCGGCCGCGTCCGGACCGGTGATGCGTACCTGTCCCATGTGCGAGACGTCGAAAATCCCGACGTCCTCTCGGACAGCCTGGTGTTCGGTGCGGATGCCGTCGAACTCGACAGGCATATCCCACCCACCGAAGCCGGTGAAAGAGGCGCCGTTGTCCTCGTGGACCGCATAAAGCGGCGGTCGTGTAAGCGACATGCAACGGCGAGTCAAAGCGAACAGTCTTAATACTTCCCTATTCCGGAGATATGTGGCCGAACCGGTTCGAACGACCCGAATGATATAGCACAGGCGAGAGCAACCGCGGTAGGCAAACAACGATCACGTCGAATCCAACAACTCGAAGCATCTATGCGACCGTCGACCCGAGAATGAGTATGGACGGGGTGCGGGCGGTCGTTGAGCGGCTATCCGAGCGCGGCGAGCGCGTCGGCGTCTTTATTGACGGACCGAACGTCCTTCGCGAGGAGTTCACCGTCGACCTGAACGACCTCAGGACAGCCGCGACCGACCGTGGGACACTGGCCATCTCTCGACTGTACCTAGACGAACAGGCCCCGACTAGCCTGATCCAGGCCGGCGAAGCACGCGGATTCGAGGTTATCGTCACGAGCGGCGATGTGGATGTCCGCCTGGCCGTCGACGCCACGGCCGCACTCGTCGAAGAGGAGATTGATACGTTATTCATTGCCTCTCGCGACACCGATTTCAAGCCGGTCCTTGAGGCGGCGCGCAAGCGCGGGATCAGGACGTGTGTGTTGCTCCCAGGCGAGCACGGCCGCTCGGACGCGCTAGTCAACGCCGCCGACGAGGCGATTGTACTCCAGGCCCGCGAGGGGCCACAATAGACAGACAAGCGGTCGCTTTTAGTCCGCGAAGATGCCACAGTTGGGTAATGACTGACCTGGGAACACCGGTCCTCGACAACCACCTGCACCTCAATGCTGCTGAGGGACAGGGATTAGCAGCCGTCGAGACCTTCGCGGATGCTGGCGGAACTCACCTGATTATCATCAACCGGCCGTCGTGGCAGTACGACAGCCTGCCCGAGACGCCAGCAGACTTTCGGCAGGGCTTTGACGCAACCATCGAGGTCGTCAACGATGC
>JBKHFN010000153.1:0-4305 GCA_046540195.1 Salinarchaeum sp. | reverse complement strand
CATCTACGGACGACCGTATCGACAAAACGATTCCGCGTTACTGGTCGTCGCCGATCCGACGTCCCGTTGCTCGGGCAACAGCGAGCAGGAATCCCAATCCCTGGCGGACATTGTCATCACGTAGCGCTCCCATCATCCCGAGCATTCCGACCGGTTCGGGGTCGCTTCCTGCCGCCTCGCCGAGGGCATCAATCAGCGCAAGCGTCCCCTGTCTGGTCTCGGGTGTCGAGGCGGCATCAGCGAGTTCGCCGAGCGAACTGGCCGTCGAGCCAAGCGACATCACCAGTTCGTCATCCATCGCGTCCGACAGAAGGGAGACGCCCTGCATCGCGCCGATCAACGTCTCAAGGTCACCGTTGGCTTCGAGATCGGCCAGTCGATCAAGCGCGGCGGCAAGTTCCTCATCATTGGCATCAAGCGTCGCGGTAAGCGCACTCGACTCCGCCTCCCGGGGCGTTTCCCCACCGTCGGCGGCAGCGATCACCTGGTCGTCAAGGCCCGCCTGGGCAACCAGCGCCGCCACGTCCTCGGGGTTGTCCTCAATCGCGTCAACGACAGATGGATCGACATCCGGACTCGCCGTCGACTCGGACATGCTCAGATCAGCCCCCGTGCGGTCAACCAGTAGGACTCGTTGTAGCTAAGCTTCGCGTAGTGAACAATCCCGGAGGGATCCCGGACGACCGGATCCGAGTCATAATCGAACTCGATGTACGTCGCCTCGTCGAGTCCCGCCTCGACAAAACACAGCGTCTTCCCGTCGTATCGAGCCGTGGGGAGCTCGCCACGAACCTCGCTGGCGAGGCGATCAGCAACGACGCCTGCCTGGTAGTGTGCGGCACTGCCGGCCTTGCTCGTTGGAACGTTCGTCGCATCCCCCAGCGCGTAAATATCGTTCGCCCCTCGCACCTCCAGGGTGCGGTTGTCGACATCAATCCACTCCTCGCCTAGCGAGCTCTGTCGGACCAGGTCGCTGCCGGCGTGCGGCGGAATCCCGACAAGCAGATCGTGCTCAAGCGTGCGCCCATCGGCGGCATAAAGCGTGTCCGCATCGACCGCCTCAACCTCGAAGGCCGTCTCGAGGGCGATGTCCCGCGCCTCGAAGGTCGGCTCGATCCAGTCGGCAAGCGTCCTGACCTCGTGGGCGGCGTGGATTGGATAGGTGTACGTGATCTCGGTGTCCTCACGAAGTCCGCGTCGGGAGAGCCACTCGTCGGCGATCAACACGAATTCGACCGGTGCCGCCGGGCACATGTGCGGAACCCCGATCGTACTCAAGACCAACTCGCCCCCCTCGAAGCCGGCGAGGCGTTCCTTCAATTCAAGGGCTCCATCAGCCGTATAGAAGTGCTGACCGTGTTCGTCGAATCCCTCGATGCGTGGCTCCTCAATCGTCGCCCCGGTGGCGACAACCAGTCGGTCGTACTCAATCGGCTCGGTCCGGTCAGCCGTCTGGATCTGATGGGCATCAGGCTCAATATCGGTGACACGATCGATCGCAAGGTTGACGCGGTCGTCAAGCACCTCCCGGTGGGGGCGGTAGCTCTCTTCGACGTCCTTGCGGTTAAACGCCACATACAGCCACATCGGCTTGTAGACGTGCTGTGGTCCGTCGGTCACCAGCGTGATGTCGGCTTCCCCGGCGTCGATCTCGCTATGGAGTTTCTCGGCGAGGCGATTGGCCGTAACCGTTCCACCGGTTCCGCCGCCGATGATAACGATCCGCGCTGGAGGGGTTGATGTGGCCGTCATCGGTCACCCTCGGATGTGTCGGTCGGTCTCGGCGTCGGACTGTCGGCGTCACGCCCGAGCGTATCGGACAACGCTACGCTCGGTGCCCCGGTAGACATGCACCGTGTCATCGGCCATCATACCGGAGTCTAGCACTTATTCCTTGTTCTTCCGGATATTTGCATAACCGAATATTCTGACCCCGGGATTCGACGTGCGATCAGACGAATGTCAACCACGGACTGCTGGGACCGACACGTTTGAGTATGATCGCCTCCGGGTATGCTACTAATGGCCACAGACACGGACGATGCACTCTACACCCGCCAGGCCGACCTGTGCGCGGTGTTCTCGAATCCCCGTCGGCTCAAACTCCTCGACGAGCTCACCGACAACGAGGAGTGTACGGTCTCCGAACTCCAAGCGGCGACAGGGATTCCCCAGTCGACCGTCTCGCGGCATCTCAGACGGATGCGCGACCAGGGAGTCGTCACCAAGCGGACCGACGGCGTGTACAACTATTATACGCTCGCCGATCAGCGCGTCGCAGAAGGGATGCATCTCATGCGAGAGGTCTTGCTCGACCAGCTCGAGCACCGCGACCGGGCTGTCCCCTCGCAGTAAGACCGTCTATCAATCAAGCCGAAGTCGCCGAGACAGGCGGTCGAGACTTCGGTGGGCACTCCGGGTCCACCGGGTAACGTTACCGACTGATTTCCGGAGGTATTCACGCGCCCGAGCGGACCGACCGGTCGGCCAGCAGCGACCGGCAGCGATCGCCTCAAGAATCGTCTCAACGGAGAGAGCACCCTCGATAAGGACCTCAGTGTGGGCGGTTCCCACTATGTCCGGTCGGTGTGCGTCACTACTCCCGAGTCCCGGATACCCCTCGCGTTGGGCGAAGGTGGCCGCCCGCCGATTGCGGACGCCGGTGATCGCCCAGGCATTGAACACTTCGATGCCGTCGCAGGTGGTGATCGTCGCCCGCCCGACACCGTGGCGTGATCGCTGAAACGGGTGAGGCACGACCGCGATACCACCGCGATCGCGAACCCACGTGACGGTCTCTGTGAACGGACGGCCCACCGGTGGATCCGTCTCGATCCCTAATGCGAGGAGATGGCCATCACTCGTCGAAATCTCCGCGCCAGGAACCACTTCGACATCGTAGTGCTGCTGCGCCGCGAGCGCCTGTGTGGCTGCAGTGGTGGTGTCATGATCGGTGATGGCGACGGCGTCAAGTCCACGGTCGTCACAGTACGACAGCACCTCATAGACTGATCCTTGCCCGTCGGGAGAGACACCGGTATGAACGTGAGGATCGAATCGGATTCGATGACGAGCTGCTGTCATACACCGCCGGTGAGCACAACAAGTAGGCTAGTCGCGGCGGCGAGACAGATGAGAAGCCCGCCAATAGCGTGTCCGAGGATAGTCTTGTAGCTCTTGTATCCCGAAACCATCATGAGGCCGGCGATTACGATCGGGACGGCCGCCAGCCAGCCGTCGATCCCGCCGATGAAGATCTCAAGATACACCAGCGCGAGAACGACGAAGTTGGCGTGGACGACTGTCCAACCGATGTAGTAACTCGTCCCCTCAGTCTCGCCGAATCCCTCATCGGCGTGTCGCACGAGCCGGAGCCCGCCGAAGGTCACGATAGCAAAGCCAACGATCACCGTTGCCCACCACGACGGCGACAACACGACGTGATACAGCAGGGCCGCCGTCACGAGATAGGCGAAGATATCAATGAAGGTGTCAACCTGCCGGCCGAAGGACGAACTCACACCACGGGTGCGGGCGTAGTAGCCGTCGAGTTTGTCGAAGGCAAACGCGCCGAACATCATTAGGATTCCCGGGTGGACACGCTCTTTGAGCAGTAATACCGTACTGGTCCACGCGAAAAACAGGGCGACGAGGCTCAGGTAGTCTGCCCCAGTCAGTCGACTCAGGAGACTCATCCCGACGGTGTCATCCCATCGGCGGTTCGCCTGTGTCACGAGGGTATCAGGAAGGTCAAAGGGTAGTGGCTGGTCTGGCATCCGGTACCTGAGGATTGCAAATGAAACTATATAATCTTACCCTGTGTATATATATTTTTGTCCATGTATGCCTATGATCCCCCTGGTAGCTATCGTGTGGTGAGTTGCTCGCGCCGGTCGGAGCGCCAGTCACGGTAGCCCACACTAGTGAATCGCTCAATCGGCGTGAATCCGGCATTCGCGAAGGCCCGACGCGATGGGAGATTGTCGGGAGCCACGAGAGCGCTGATCTGGGTCTCGTTGAGGGCCGTCGCCGCCTCCTGAATAGCTCGCATGACGAGTGCCGAGCCGATTCCTTGTCCGCGTTCATTCGGTGTGACGTACAACCGCCAGAGATAGGCTCCGTCGAAGGAGAGTCGCCGGTGGAGTTCGGGAACGTACACCGGACGGGCACTCAGTAGACACCACCCGACTGTGGTGTCCGCCCGTCTTGCCAGAAGGAGTCGGTCCTCGGGAGCCACGGGGGCGGCGTCAAGTGTGTCGGGTAGCCCACCGGCCGGCGACACACTCGTCAATTCAACCCCATCGG